>JASJDN010000002.1 GCA_030065205.1 Crocosphaera sp. | reverse complement strand
TGTCTTCGACTTCACTCAAATGCACTTTTAAGGGGGCAGGCAAAATCTAAATATTCCTCCTCGTACTCCGCTAGCCCATTTTACAACTATTTTTGCCTACCTACTTATCTTACTGAATTAGACGAGTCAATTAACATAAGCCATTCTAGAATTTTATTAGTTAAGACTTATCTTATACAAAAGTAAAATAATCCTCATGAAGACTTAGCTCATAAACTCCAGTAACAATACCAATTAACTCATTATTGTTGCTAAAAATTGTGGTTCCTTGAGGCAAATTTTCAGAAGCTGTTCCTAAATAATAATCTTCTAAATTACCATGAAGTTGAATTTTATCTTTGTTCACATCAAAATTATTAATTAGAGCATAATCTTCAATTCCTGATATTGAGTAATAAACTTCTTCTGTATCTCCTAATTCAAATAAATCAATATTAGATGTTCCTGTTAAAATATCAACCTCATCAGTTTCTAGATTAGCTGTTAACGATAATGCAGTCAAACTAGGGATAGACTCTAAGGTTGTTGTTTGATTTTCCACAGAAAAGGTATTAGTCACCCATTCACTAAACATCCCTTGTTTATCCTGCGCTCTAGCATACATTTGATAGGTTCCTATCTGATAATTTTCTAAACTAAACTGTTGCTCAAAGTCCCCATCATTTTCAAAGTTTTCAATGGGAGAAAGGTTAACCCAAGTCAGGTTAGGACGTTGTAACCAGAGGTCAATTTTGGCTAAATCTTCTCCTCCATCTCCATCCCTTACATTTCCTACAATATCGAGGGTTTCTGAGGGATGATAACTATTTTTATTCAGGGTTAAATTTAAGTTAGTTGGGGCTTCATTTATATTTAAAATATTAACTTCTAATACTTCTTCATAGAATAATCCATTTTGATCGGTTGTCCTAATGCGAATACTATAATTATTTCTAATTTCATAGTTAAAAATAGCGTTACTTATCAGTTGGTTATCAATAATTGTAAATAGAGAATTATCGTTCGATCCTGTTCCTGAAACCAGACTATAGTTAAAGGTATTTGTGATATTAGGAGCGGTGGTACTTAAAGTACCAATTAATGTATTAGTGCCTAAATTTTCAGAAATTTCATTATTAGAAAGACTCAAATCTGTGGGGGCTTGATCGTTAGAAATAACATTAAGATTAAAGCTATCTTCAATATTTTGCCATTGCAATTGTTCCCCGTAAATTAGAGCGATTTGCACTAAATTCATTTTGAACAGGGGGATCAGTAGGAACATCATCAATAAATAAATTATTGACGATAAAACCACCCCCTTGAATAATAAACTCAGGAACAGAACGATGAATTATACTATTGTCATAATCATTATCATTGATATAATTGATAAAATTATTAACGGTTAAAAATGCGCCATTTTGAGCTTGATCGAATAATAAAACATTAATAATTCCCCCTGCTAAGTCTGTATTATATAATTCAAAGGTTGCGACTTTGCCAGTGCTTAAAGGATCATCAAAATGACTAAGTAAATCTATATTTGTATTGGCTGCATTTTCTACAACGTTTACATCACTGATAGGGGTTTTAATAATGGGTAAAGACGCTTCATTAATATTATCAATTCTAATCCTTAATGATTTCTCAAAAGATAAGCCATCTTGATCCGTTGTCCGAACTCGAATATCATAAAAACTCTTAGTTTCGTAGTTAAAAATAGCATTGGTTTTGAGTTGATTATTTTCAATGGTAAATAAACTATTATCCGTTGAACCTGTTCCCGAAACTAAGCTATAAGTAAAGGTATCCCCTGTGTCTGGATCAGTGGTAATAAACTCACCAATAATAGTATCAATGGGTTGATGTTCTCGAATTCTGCTATTAGATAGGTTTAAATCGGTTGGACTTTGGTTAGACATTTCTTGGTTAATAATAGTAGCAACAGCTTGATTATCAGTTAAATGGGCGTTAATAGATTGACTTAAGTTTAAATAAAGCGTCTCATCATTTTCTAACACATTATCATTCAAAATGGAAAGAGCAATCGTTTTATTAATTTCTCCTGGTTCAAAGGTTAAGAATCCGTTAATAGATGTATAATCATTTCCTGCTGTTGCAGTACCATCTTCGGTGGCGTAATTAACAGTAATTATTTCATTACTAGGGGTAGACAAAGAAACATTAAATATCAGTTCTTGATTGTCAGAATCATTTTCTGTAACGGTAGGATTAGAAATCGTTAAAAAGGGTATATTCCAATCATTAGCTATCCATTGGGTGGTCATTTCCCAAGTTTCAGGAGTCCATTCTGTGATACTTTCCCATGCTTCATCTGACCATTTTGTGGTTGCGTCCCAAGCTTCATCTATCCATAATGGCATCGCATTCCAAAAATTATTAATGGGTTCTGTATCTGTCTCTGTAATGGTGTTTTCGTTAAGGGTTTGTGCTTCTAATAAAGATTGATTAATATTGACGGATTGAGTAGATGAATCAAACTCAAAAGATTGGGTAGTAAAATCAGACGTTGATGATAATCCTAGCATCTCTCTTGCTTCTTGAATAATTGACTTCCAAGCACTACTTACACTACTTCCCCAAGATTTTGCAGTATCCCAAGCCTTAATCACATCATCTCTGATAGTGTCATATATGGATGATACAGCATCAATAGCTTCTCCAATAAATCCTCGATTCAGTTCAACCGTTCCTCTATAGGTTAAAGCCGCCGAAAGATATGCTCCGGTTAATCTTCCAGTTACCGGACCAAGTGCTGGCCCACCAATTATAGTTCCTACTATTCTCCCTAACTTAGCAATGGCAGTCTGAATGGCAAAATAATCAGGATCTGGTAAGTAAGTAAACCAATAATCACTCAAATCATTAGTTGACGGAAATGATGTTTGAATTAAATTATCAGGCTCTGTAAGATTGGTTCTAATGATAAGTTCATTTAAAACTGGTACGGAATGTTTTTCAACAATAGGCGTTATAAAATTGAACAAATCTATTTCATCATCTATTGAATAAACTGATTTACCCCAGTTGCCATTGAGATAAGTTGAACCTGCCATACTTATGAAGTCAGCAGAAGTAATATAATGTTTAACTCCTTGATTATTAGAAGGATTCAAATTAATTCCCTCTTGTTGAGAAATTCCAGGACTATTAAAAGTGACAATTTTACCCAAGTCTTCTTGATAACTTGCACCAAACCATTGACTTAATGCACCCCCTAAACTATGACCTGTAATATGAGGTGCAAAAGTTACATTATATTCAGGATTACTGACATCTGATAACCATTGATTAATATCAGTTTGACTGCCAATAAATTGACTATAACCAACGCCTTCAGGACTAGCATTACTCAACCAATCTAGTGAACTTGTAAACTCTGTTCCTCGAATTGCTAAAACAGGTGGTTTGGCTTGGTCATAAATCGTTCCTTTGGCGTAGGTATAATCTTGTTCTAAGCTGTCAAGTAGGTCAATAAAAACTTCTCCATTTCTATAAGATTCTGTATCAGTTCCTCCCGAAACATAGGCGATTTCTCTAAGGAAATCATCATCATTTTCAGCAATTTCTGCATTAATAGGATTAGCTAAAACAACGAATAAATCTTCATAAGCAGTTAACCCAACAGCATTAAAACCTGTTGCATCATTAGTGATAATTTCGTCGATATAATAATCTTCATAACCAACGTCATCTAAGTCACTATAGTCATAAACTGAATCAACTAATTTTCCGATATCTGCATCTTTCCAGTCACGATAAGCAGTATCTTTAGCAAATAATTCTAAGGCTGCATCACTAACCGGTGAACTACCAAAAACAGTAATTTCTATTTCTTTTTTGGTTTCTCCTGGTAAAAAGCTAAGGATATTTTTTGAGACATTATTATAATCTTTTTCTCTATCTATGTCCGAAGAGGTAGCACTGCCATCTAGAGTATAATATTCAACGATGATAGGTTTATCATATTCTGATGACAATTCAACTTCAAAAATAAGGTTTTTGTGATTGGTATTTGCTTCAACTTCTACCCAACTATCACTAATAGATATAGTAGGTTTAGGTAAGGTTTCAGGAGAGGGGGGAAGTGGTGTAAAATTTCCTGTATTACCAACATCATAGATGTCTGGATAGGTTGGATGTAATTCATTTTCAACCCATTCTCTTAGATCACGATCATCGTAATAGTAACGAGAACTGGTTGTAGTTTCTCCCTCTGGAGTGATATACCACACTCGACTTGATATATTTCCAATAATTGTACTATTTGAACTCCAAGTACCTCTGTTATAAATACCACCACCTCTAGTATTAGCGGTATTACCAGTAATTGTATTATTAGTTAACGTATGTGTACGAATTTCTGTTATTTTAGTAACATCGTACTCTGTGCCAAAAGCGATCGCAACATTATTCCAAAACTCATCCGACTGAGCAAAATCGAATAAAGCATCAAACAGGGTAGGTAAAACTGGTGATAACGAGTCAGTCATGTCAGTACATTCCAGTAAAAGATAATACGGAGGAAGATTGACTAGAATGTATCATGATTAAGCTAAAATTATCATCAAAGCAAACACTGAATAACCCAGAAAAAACAGATTTTCTTCTACGTACAACTACGGATATCAGTCAAATGTCGATAAGTGCGATCGCAGTTAACAGCACTTAACTCACCAGAAGGATTAATAAACCTCGTCATGAGTTCCAATATCAATCAAATTGATTTCATCTTCTAAAGTTTCTTGATTTTGCTCAAAGCAAAATACAATACGACAATCATATTCAACGGTACAAGCCCAAGCCCCTGATAATTTTCCTTTGAGTTTATGGGTGCGTAATATAGGATTATAAGGGTCATTAGCTAATAATCTTAATTTAGATTCAATTTTTAGCTTTAACTCTGGCTTTCTTTTTATGACAGCTTTAAAAGCGCGTTTAAAAGATGGACTTAGAATTAATTTAGTCATTATTTAATTCTGTAATAATGTCATCAACATTTCCCCGAAAAACTTTCCCCTGTTGATAGTCTTGACGAGCTTGATGAATATTATTAGCCATTTCTTCTCGTCTTTTCTCGATTTGTCTATGTCGAATAATATTAATTAAATCATCTTGTTCATCGGTAGAAAGACGATCAATCATTTCTAAAATTTGATGAAATTGAATCGTTTGTGACATTGTACTTTTTCCTTTTTTCAAATTGAATAATAAGTAGATTGTAGATCCAAGTTTGAAATTCCTATCTCTGCCTTATTTTGCTGGTGGAATACCCTTCAAAGAAATTAACGCATCAATGACCAATTTAGCCACAGGGGCTGCTACTGTTGAACCATAGGTATTACCCCCTTTGGGTTCATCTACTACCACCAAAACCACATATCTAGGGGATTCTACGGGTAAAATGGAGACAAAACTGGTAATTTTGGCATTGGGCAAATAACCGCCCCTTGGCCCCGCTTTTTGTGCCGTTCCGGTTTTCCCGCCAATACGATAATTTGCGGTTTTTGCTGCTGAGCCTTCATCTACTACGGTTTCCATCAATTCCACCACTGTTTGACTTACCTTTGGGTCAAGAATTTGTTGGCTAGGATAATCAGGTTGCCAGTGGATGGTTCCTTCTGTATCCACTAACCCTTTTACCAAATGGGGGGTAACTAATTTTCCACCATTGGCTAAAGCACCTTGTAACTGAACTAATTTCATGGGGGTTAAAGAAAATCCTTGCCCAAAAGAAGCAGTGGCCACTTCAATTGATCGCTCGGTAAACACTTCTTTACTTTTCAGTCTTCCTGCCACTTCTCCTGGTAAATCAATGCCTGTTTTTTGAGTAATGCCTAAGTCTTGTAAACGTTGATAATAATCCGCTTTTTTCAAGCGTCGCATCATGTCCACCATGGCCACATTACTAGAGGTTTGTAGAATTTCAGCAATATTAATGGAACCATTGCCCCTTAAAGTCGCATTTCTAATGGGCCACCCATCTACCTTGACCAACCCGGAATCATAAATCACCGTATTCGGTTGAATAACCCCGGCTTCTAAGGCTAAGGCAACGTTAATGGGTTTAAAGGTAGAACCGGGTTCATATAAGTCACTAACCGTCCAATTTTTTAATAATTCGAGATTGGACTTGTAAAATGAGTTGGGGTCAAAGGTGGGTTCACACACTAAAGACAAGATAGAACCATCCGTCGCATCCATGACAATAACCGCCCCACGTTTAGCATTAAACTTCTGGATTTGTTGTTGCAAAGCAGCCCGGGCTGCCCGTTGGAGGCGCATATCTACCGTTAATTGAACCCGCCAATCGTTAGACAGGAGTAAATTTTGAGGCAAAGAGTTAGGAAGAATAGCACCGAGAGCGGTTCTTCGGACGTATAAACTCTTTAAATCTCGTTGTAAGAGTTTTTCTTGACCTAATTCTACACCGGCTTGCCCTTGTCGTTCGTGATCGACAAATCCTACCACATCGGCCATCATTTTTTCTTGAGGATAGAAACGGGCATAGGTTTCATTCACTTCTACGCCATCTAACCCCAGTTCTTGAATTTGTTTAGCTACCCCCTCGTCTAAGTTTCTGGCGATGGGAATGCCTGTTTTACGCTGTTTAAACCGTTCGATGAGGTCTTGAGGGGTTCGATTTTCTAGAACCGCACTGAGTGCTGCTGCTACCTCTGGCTGGGGTTTCTTGAACTGAATGGGATGGACATATAAGATATATTCCAGGCGATCGGTGGCTAAAATATTACCTTCACTGTCAACAATAGACCGTCGCGGGATATAGGGACGGATATTGACCGTTTGTTGTAAACGGGCTTTTTGTTTGAGTTCCTCTGCTTGAACAATTTGCAGTTGATAGGCTTTCCAACCTAACCCTAACATTGCACTGACCAAAACTGCCCACACCAACAACAAACGAAATTTAGGTAAGGGAGAGGGTTTCGGTTGTCCTCTCCGTCTGGAGGAATTGGGCGATCGCTTAGCAATTCTATTTCTAGGGACTGGTTTAGATGAACGAGTTCGACGAGATTTAGAAAAAGAGTGAGAACGCTGTTGAGATCGAGAGTTAGCCATGGCCGGTTCAAGTGTGAGAAGTGGTTGAATGAAGTTACAAATCAGAAGTCAGAAGTTTAAACGGTGAAATATCTAAAATACTTTACTCACTAATAAGCAATGGGGGTGTCTGTAATAATGGGTATGTTTTGCTTTTCTTGAGGTTGTTCACTCATCTCAATAACAGGAACCTCAGCAGGGGAGAGAAAGATGGACTGGTAAGGGTTGGGTGGTGTTAGTCCGGCTGCGGGTTGTTCCGCTTGTTCTGCCATTTTATGCTTTAACGACTCATTGGTGGCGGCCAGTTGACGTTCATTTCTTTGTAAGGTTTTCAGTTTGGAAAATTCTTGACTCCAAAGGGTCGGTGCATAAACTGTCCAACCATAAACCCCTAATGTGATGGCGACTAAACCACAGGTAAAGCTAGTTGACCCTTTTTGTACCAATAGGAGGAATTGTAAGGCTAAAGGAAGTTGCTTGCCCTTGGTTGGTAAGGGGGTAACTTTACAACGAGACTGGGAAGGCTTACGGGTGACGGTTTTGGGAGTAATAGACTGATAACGACGGGTTGGGGTCGCTTTTGGACGACGACGGTAACGGGTGGGGGGTGGTGTGGGTAAATAATCGCGTGCAGCAGTCATAGTAATTGATTTATGAGTCGTGCAAATGCTTTGATTCTAAATTGAAGGTAATTAAATGATTCTGATCAGAATCTTAAAAACGTGACTGATGGGTTAGACGGCCAGAACTCGTACTATGTTGCATAGATTTAACAATTAGGCATTCAAAAGGCAAAAAGTCATGAAATCAAGATAATTTTAACAACAGATTATCATTAAAGAAAAGTAAAAAATAGAGACGATTAATTACATTTTTCTCATTTAGCCAAATAATGATTAAAGATTAAATATAGGTTTAAATTATTTAAAAAAAGATGAAAATAGATATATTATAAACTTTAATAATCATTAAAGAAAATATAAAATTTGTCTGGCTAATATTAACTTGGTTCCAAAATTCATTAAAATTTAAACTTTACTAATCCAAAATGTATTGTAAGATTCAGATTAGAAGATAAATTTGATTTAGGTGTGATGAGAAAGTAAAAGAGTCGAATTATCTTGATCAAGATTTTGAAGGAAAACCAATAAATATGATTGCAGCAGCACCCTCCTCCAACGGATATCACATTCATGGGACTAAACCAGAACTACCTCCCATCAGTGGTTGGGAAGCCGAGATCGCTTCAGTGGTTAATCATAATGACCCTATTTTTGCCCCCCATTCTAATATTAATCTCGCTAATGTAAAATCAGGGTTTGCTTGCGCCCTCCATATGCACCAGCCTACCATTCCCGCCGGTCATAACGGTGCGTTGATTAGTAACTTACAACATATGTTTGATAATCAACATATTGGGGATAATCATAACGCCCCTACTTTTGCTTGGTGTTATAAGCGCATTGGAGAATTTATCCCCGAATTAGTTCAGAATGGTTGTAATCCTCGCATTATGCTGGACTATTCTGGTAATTTACTCTGGGATTTTCAACAAACCCCCCGCCACGACATTTTAGAACCTCTCAAGCGTATTGCTAACGATCCTCAATATTATCCTTATGTGGAATGGTTAGGAACCATGTGGAGTCACGCGGTTGCCCCTTCTACCCCCATTCCTGACCTAAAATTACAGATCCAAGCTTGGCAACATCAGTTTGCTGCCTTATTCGGTTACGATGCCCTAAGACGGGTTAAAGGGTTCTCTCCCCCAGAAATGCACTTACCCAATAATCCTGATACCCTTTATGAATATATCAAGGCTCTTAAAGAGTGTGGTTATCGTTGGTTATTGGTACAAGAAGATTCCGTTGAACGGTTAAACGGAGATAGCTTACATAAAAATGGCGATGATAAGTATGTTCCTAACCGTTTAGTGGCCCGTAACTCCCACGGCGAAGTTATCAGCATTACGGCGTTAATCAAAACCCAAGGGTCTGACACCAAGTTAGTTGCTCAAATGCAACCCTATCACGAAGCTAAAGCCAGAGGAAAGCAAAAACTCGGTAATGTTGAAGTGCCTTCTTGTGTTTCTCAGATCGCTGACGGAGAAAACGGCGGTGTGATGATGAACGAGTTTCCTGACGGTTTCCGCAATGCTTTCTATAGCATTAAAGATAACCAAGAAGGTGTGGTTGGCTTTAATGGGACTGAGTACATCGAACTCTTAGAACAAGCGGGTGTTACTGAAGATGATTATCCCGTTTGTCAAGCAGTGGGACAACACAAAATCTGGAATAAGATTGGTACAGATAATCTAACCCCTGAGAAAGTTAATCAGGCGATCGCAGAGTTAGAAAAAACAGATGATCGCTTTCATATGGACGGTGCATCCTGGACTAATGATCTGAGTTGGGTTAAAGGGTATGAAAACGTCTTGGGACCCATGAACGAACTCAGTGCTGGTTTTCATCAGAAATTCGATTCTCGTGTGGAACAAGATGCGAATGTGACTCGGACCCCCGAGTACCAAGAAGCTCTACTCTATACCATGTTAGTTGAAACTAGCTGTTTCCGTTATTGGGGACAGGGTGCTTGGACAGACTACGCCCGTGAACTTTATAATCGCGGTAAGCATTTCGTTCAATAAGTCTTTGTTGGGTACACTTTCAAGGATCGCTTCTTTAATTAAGGGGCGATCTTTTTTTTCTTTTAGCCATTCCGACTACAGTAAAATTTTTAAAGTGAAAGTAAACCCAGGAATAACATTTTCTCCGTTTAAAATTGCATCAGCAGGATAAATAGTAATCGAACCATCTTGACGATAAACTAAAGCTTGACGGTTATGGCGATCAATTAACCAACCTAACTTAACCCCATTCTCCCGATACTCTTCCATTTTATTTTTTAACACCTCTAGATTATCAGTTTTTGACCTAATTTCAATCACAAAATCTGGGGCTAAATTGAAAAATTCGTCTTCTCCTTCATCCCATCCCAAAGGTAGGCGATCTTTTGCTACAAAAGCAACATCAGGAGAACGAACTGCACCATTGGGCAGTTTAAACCCTGTACTGGAACTAAATACCTCTCCTAAGTCATTTTCTTGTACCCAGGTGAATACATAAGCACCTGCTTTGATTTCTCTATTTCCTGATATTTTTCCTGTAGGTGCCATAGTTACTAAAGTTCCATCTGCGTTACGTTCAAATCTCAATTCTGGGTTTTGAGAACTGAGT
The DNA here is from genome assembly GCA_030065205.1 of Crocosphaera sp. Classification (GTDB taxonomy): domain Bacteria; phylum Cyanobacteriota; class Cyanobacteriia; order Cyanobacteriales; family Microcystaceae; genus Crocosphaera. Next base: position 79,722 of record JASJDN010000002.1, on the reverse strand, counting down.
TTCATTAGTTCTTGATCACTGATTGTTTGAGTGGTTTGTATCATAAGAGTTTAATGGTTTCTAGTTTAATGATAATGTCAAATTCCTAAGTTATATATCATTGAGATCAACCCCCAAGCTTCTCAGTCTTTCTTCGAGTAATTTTGCTCTTTCTTGTGCTTTTTTCGCTTCTTCTTGAGGGGTTAAATACCGTTTACCTTCTCGATTATACCAATATAACCATTCTCGTTCGATTCCTTGATAAACCCCTTTTTCTCTACCGATTCCTAAATTGATTTCTGCTAACCAAACCGGTTCCCCTCCTAATAATTCATACTCTCCATTGTTTAATTGATACACTTCTAAACGAGGTTTTCTTTTTCTTAAAGGGTTATAAATGACATAATATAACACTCCCATTTTTGCGTAATCTTCTTTCTTTTGAGTATATTCTCCTCGTCTGGTTTGAGATACCACTTCTAACACCATTGTGGGGATAACCAATTCATCCCATAACACATAAGATAACCTCAAATCTGAATCAATAATACGGGGAACTCCTACGCTTAAAAACCCGTCGGGAACAATCACATCTGTAGGGTTTTCAGGGTCATAATAAATTCCCATATTAATGCCAAAATACCAGTCCATTCTATCAGCCCAAAGGGTGGCTAAAATAATTTGTAACACTTGGGGAACTAAAATATGTATTTCATTATCCACAGGAGTATCATCACAGTCAGGTAAATCTTCAGCAGAGGGTAAACAATCATGGGGATTATAGTTTAATAACATTGTTAGAAATTGAATTCGCTTGGGAAGATTTTATTTTATTCTATCATTAGAATATTCTCTTGTTACTATTATTACTATAATTCTCCTGTTTCTCTTAAAATTTGTTCTTCCAAATGAGAGGCAATATGAAAGTGTGAATCTGAACGTAACTGATTGATAATTGTCTTTACTGATGATACATTGCCTTTCTCCCATCCTCTTAAGAGAATTCCTAAAACACCAGTTATATTTAACCCTAAACTTCTAGCAATTTTTCGTCCATCTCTTTCATCAAGCAAGATGAAATCTGCTTTCAATTCAATAGCTAAAGCAATAGTTTCGGATTCTCCTTCGTCTAATTCCCGTTTTAATAATTCAACAAAAGCTTTATTTTCTACTGATTTAACTTTTATCCAAGAAGCATCAATCGCTTCTCTTAATTGTAAGGAACCTGGAATATTTTCGTTAATTCTTAACTCCCTTAAAACAGCATTAGGAATAATAATCTCTCTAAATTGTTCTCTAACAAGATGAAGTTGGTTAATGATTCCTAAATTAAGTAATGGGGACGTATTACTGATGACGGGCATAGTTTAAATCTTCTTCTAATTCTTGTTGAGTATAATGTCGATTGATCCCTCTTTCTCCTAATAATTGACTAAATTGATGATGTTCCATGTCTGCTAATTCTCTAGCTTTTCCAAAAGATAGTAATTCTTGTTGATATAAACTAACAGCTAATTCTTTTCGTAGTTCACTTTCAAGACGTTTTTCTGGTAAGCGAATAGATTGTATAATAGAATCTGGAATAGAGAGTTGCATAGTTTGATTTTTGGCTATATTGACACCCAAAATCATTATAACCATTATCACTACGAACGTTTATATTTTATTATACCCACCGACTTATTTAACTTCTAATGCTCTAATCTTTCCAAGTAACAATTTTTTTATCAGAATGTCTCAGATATTAAAATAATTTAAGTTTGAGGAGTGTTTGATGAGTAAATATCTATTGGCAAAAGTAGATTTTACTTTGATAGTAGTTCTTTTAATACTGATTTATCCCTCGAAGAAAAGGTGGACAATGCCCACCTTACCAAACTTGTCATTGCGAGGGGAAATATCAACAGTAAGCTTTGAATTTTATTGAAAACACCCCGAAGCAATCTCTCTAGCTATTTATGAGAACTGGTATTACTATTTTATAATTCATTCGGCTCAATACCCAAGCTTCTAAGTCTTTCTTCTATAACAATCAGTAATGATATGTGAGAAATGATGAGGACATAATGGTATTATGTCCCTACAAATCCACCCTTGTAGGGATTTAACACTGTTAAATCCTCTTGGTCATTTTCTCACAACTGAAACCTGATTGCTATAGTAATTTTTCTCTTTCTTGAACTTCTCAAACTTGTTTTTGTGCTTTTTTAGCTTCTTCTTGAGGGGTTAAATAGCGTTTACCTTCTTTATTATACCAATATAACCATTCTCGTTCAACGCCTTGATAAATTCCTATTTCTCTACCGATTCCTAAATTGATTTCTGCTAACCAAACCGGTTCACTTTGTAATAATTCATACTCTCCACTATTTAATTGATACACTTCTAAACGAGGTTTTCTTTTTCTTAAAGGGTTATAAATAACGTAATATAACACTGCCATCTGAGCATAAAAATATTTCTTTTCTGTATATTCTTTTCTCCTTTTATGGGAAACAACTTCTAACACAACAGTCGGAACTTTTTGTTCTTCCCACAATACATAAGATAACCTTAAAAAGCCATCAGGAACAATCGCAGGCTGATAAGGATCATAATAAATTCCCATATCCACACCAAAATACCAGTCCATTCTTTCTTCCCAAATTAAGGCTAAAATATCTTTGAGAACATGGGGAATTAAGCCTTGTAGTTCGTTATCCACAGGGGTATCATCAGAGTCCAGTAAATCTTCAGCAGAGGGTAAACAATGACGGGGATTATAGTTTAATAGCATGGTGTTAATTTAATTAACTGTTTTCTAAAGATTGTCAGCAAAATAACGATGATATAATTGACAACTGGGTTGTGCTTCATCTCCTACTAAAGCAATGAGTCCCATACTTTCTAATTTATAAGCAGCCGATGGTTCTAATTGTACGCCAGTATCATTTTTTACCACTTCTTTCATAGCATCAGCTAATTCAGGAGAGGATTGTAAATTATCCCAATGACGACGTAAATGACTACTATAAATTCCTCCTTGGGTTGGGGCTTCTGCTAATAGTTTATCTGAGGAAATTTTCTTAGAAGCTAAAGCTTTTAAAGCTAAATCAATCAAATAAGGATGACCCCCTACCATCTCAATTAAATCTTTAGTAAACTGTTCTTGTTCAATATTTCCAGACCAATCTAATTTATAAACTTTGGCTAATTTTAAGACTTGTTCTAAATTAAATCCTGGTAATTTAACTTGTTTTCCTACATTAAACGGAGATTGATTTGCATCTAATTTGATATAAACTTCCGTGGAATTCGCAATCACTAAACGTAGGTTTTGCCAAATTTCTAAATTATTGGCTTCTTCGTGCCAATAGCGTAACATGGGTAAAAAATCTTGAGCAATCTCTACATATTCAAAGATGCGATCTAAATTATCTAAACCCAAAACTAAAGGGCGATCAATATTTTCTAAAACATAACTTTGAAAGTAGGTTTTACAACTCACTAAACTGCCAAATAACTCCTCATCCCAATAATCATCGAGTTGTGGTTTTAAGCCTAATTCTCTGCTAATATTGGCACAAAACCAACGTAAAAATTTATCCAAACTGCTAAACATTGCTGATTCAGCAGAGCGAAGGTTTAGGTAAACTTTGCGATAATCATTATCGTCTGCATAGTCTAAAATTAACTTCAAAAGGGAAGTTTTTCCCATTTTTTCAGGGGCTTTAATTCGTATTAATGACCCAGGTTGAAGAATCTGAAGACAACAATCTGATTCAATGGGAGGACGAGAAATATAATCACCAGTAGGGGGAGGAGGAAGAGGACTAACAGGATCTGTAATGTCTCTGAGCCATTCAGGATGTTTGATATCTTTTAACCATTCTCGTAAGATTTGAAATTTTCCGGGTCCTTTGCTGCGGGGATCTAATTCAGGACAACCATTGGTTTTTTCACTAGAAAAAGAACTATAGAGTTCTGTCATTTGTTTTTTATACGTTTCGTGACTCGCTGCTTCTGCTAGTTCCCATACTTCTGTATCCGGTTTGCGCCAATTTTCGTAAGCAAACCGTACTAAAAAAATTTCTCTTAATCTTCCTTTCAAATTTTGATCATTGGCAACATCTTTGAGGAATAGATCCCAGTTTTTAGGTTTCATAGCGATCGCATTAATGATAATATCGATTAAAACAAAAATTCCTGATGTGATCAGGCTTGTAAAAAACACTTCTCATCTAAAATAGTTTTATTCTACTATTTTCTACTTAATTCCATGTTGCCTCCTGTAATGGATGGGAAAAATTAACGATTAATGGGACTGACATTCTAACAAAGGATTCTTATGATGAGAGTAGAGGGTAACCAACTATTAAAGACACCCTCTGACCAGGTGTGAGTTAAGGAGATGACCCAACCATGAACAACAAACTAACACTCAAGCGTAAACTAGCAACCATCATGGCGATTTCCCTTCTTGTGTTTTTCGGTGTGGAAACCATGGCCGTCGCTACGTCTAACCCTTTTGCCGATAGTGCTACTACTTATGGTAAAGACTGTCCTGGGGACGAAAAAGATGACTGCTAAATGTCACTATCGTTCTTAAACTCCGACCACAACACACCTAAACGTTGGAGAAAGCTAGGATTTTTCCTGGCTTTTTCTTGTAAAGTGTAACCGATGAATAGTCAAAATACGGATAACCTCTGAGGTAAAAAACAAAATACTTTGCTTATCATCTTAGTCTATATATAGAACTTCGTTTTAGGGATTATTCAAATCTTCATCATCTTGGGGTTTCGTGGTGGGTTCAATAGGTTCGGTTTCGAGTTGTGATTTGATATTCTGTGGGAAAGATTGGGTTGAGCTAGGTTTTATTGCTCGTGGTTGAGGTATTGAAGTTAGTGGGACGAAAGATTGTTCATATACTTGAGAGTTGAATGAATGTCTAATCTGTTTTTGTTCTTCTAATAAATTTTTATACTCTTCCAACAATGAATCAACTAATTGGGGAGCGTTTTCCTTATTTACTCTTATAATCATTCCTATTAGTTAACTCTCAATACCAAAGAGTTCTTGATCTAATTTAGATAAAACTTTATTAGCTTTATGAATTTTTGTTCTTAATTGTGTTTTCTTCATCGTATCAGATGACCAAAGAAGAGACGCTATGATTCCTATGGTTAAGCTACCTAGTATCCATCGATTAGATGTCAGTTCTTGAGAAAATTGCCTAATATTAAAATCATTTTGTAGTGAGGGATCAGACACATCAGTAATTGTCCATACTCCAAATACACAAATTAAAAAAGAGCAGTAAGCAATTACCATTTCAAATAAACATCTTTTCGCTAGGTCTTCTGACTTTGCAATCGCCTTATTTTTGGCTTTATATAGTTCACTTCGTGCTAATAATGCCTCATCATAAATTTTCTGTTTATTATTATTGTTTTGTTTAGTAGTAGATATATCACTCATGTTCAATTTTCCTTTAACTTCTTTGGATATGCTTGTTCATACTCAAAAAAATCAAGCAATAGCTATCACTAATATTAGGATAACATTAACGAATTTAGTTAACATTACAAAAGACAAATTATTTAACAAGTGAAAGAATCTTACCAAGGCACTCTTGATGTAACTTGCATCAGCCAAGGATGACCCCACCACAATAAGGCCACAAACCCTAACACCCCAACATAAGCAGGGCGTAAAAATTCTTCCCATTTAAAGGTTTGACGACCCTGTAAGATGGCTAAAAAAGGAATAATGGAGGTTCGCTCCTTTACCTTCACAAAAGCGTCTCCGTAGCGTTTTTTGAGACGATAGTCCCCATGCCAAACGGCAAATAAATGATGGGCGACTAAACCTAAAGAAGTTACTAACGTAAAGGTTGTTCCTATCCATAAGGTATGGGCAATACACCAGATCACCTGGCCTACCATTTGGGGATGACGACATACCCTTAAAATACCGCTTTCGTAGAGATGCACTTGGGGTTTAGCGATCGCAGCAATTTCTAGGAGATTAAATGTTGCTGGATACAGAAACAAGAAAGAGACAACCGATAACCCCCAAACCGTCCACTTAACCCCTGGAACCCCTTGCACTTGCCATAACAGTTGGCCGTCGTAACGATGATTAAAAAAGTAGATAATTAAAATGGTGGCTAAGGGAATACTGACCAAAGCGAATAAAACACGATACAGTCTGGCCCCAATTTTTTCCTCTCCCCAAGGCCGTAAAGCGGCCAGGCCACTGTGAGCAACGGCAAATCCTAATAGGAGTGCTAAGATAATCCCATGACTAGGGGTTAACCAGGTGGGTAGTCCCATGTTTTTGATCTTTCCTTCTGTATAAATTTTCTGACTGTTAACTATCGTAAAGTAAATTGATCCCCGTGTTGTGCTACTGTCATCATCAGTAACAGTTATTGTCGAGCAGCAAACAGTGAACGATAACCCAAAAAACTGATAACTGATATGGCCTTAACTGATGACTAATAAAATTCTTTTTTTGATGAACCTATGTCGGATATTCCTTTCACTTTAGATCAATTGCGTATCCTCAAAGCGATCGCTGCTGAGGGGAGTTTTAAACGAGCGGCGGATACGTTGTATGTGTCTCAACCTGCGGTAAGTCTGCAAGTGCAGAATCTCGAAAAACAGTTGAATGTACCCTTATTTGATCGCGGTGGACGTAAAGCGCAATTAACTGAAGCAGGCCATTTATTATTATCCTACGGGGAAAAAATTATTACCCTCTGTCAAGAAACCTGTCGGGCGATCGAAGATTTACAAAATCTTCAGGGGGGGACGCTCATTGTGGGTGCGTCTCAAACCACAGGGACTTATCTTTTACCGCGCATGATTGGTTTATTTCGGCAAAAATACCCGGATGTGGCGGTACAGTTACAGGTTCATTCGACGCGACGCACTTCTTGGGGGGTGGCCAATGGACAGGTTGATCTGGCAATCATCGGGGGTGAAGTCCCTGGAGAGTTACAAGATACCCTGAAAATTATTCCCTATGCTGAGGATGAACTGGCTTTAATTTTACCGGTTGATCATCCTTTGGCTAAAGTTGAAAAGGTTCAAAAAGAAGATTTATATCGTCTTAATTTTATTAGTTTGGATGCTCAATCAACCATTCGTAAGGTGATTGATAAGGTGTTAACTCGCTGTGATATTGATACCAAACGTCTGAAGATTGAAATGGAATTAAACTCCATTGAAGCCATTAAAAACGCCGTTCAATCCGGGTTAGGGGCTGCTTTTGTTTCTATTACTGCCATTGAAAAAGAGGTGAAAATGGGAGAAATTTATGTGGCTAGTTTAGATGAAGTTACGGTTAATCGAACGTTATCCGTGATTATTAATCCTAATCGTTATCGTTCTAAAGCAGCAGAAGCCTTTATTCAGGAAGTATTACCCGAATTTTCTACCTATCCCGAACAATTAACCCTAGACCATTTTGCTCCCACTCCCGCAGTTTTAAAAGAGGTGGTTAATAATGTAGCTCAAGCTTAAATTAAATCTACTTTTGATTATCAACTTCTTCTTAATATGTTTAATGAGGATACTGGATTATGACAGTTATGACAGATAATGAAGTAATCAATGAAGCTAAAGAAGCAGCAGAATATCTGCGGATGCAAATTTCTGAGGCAGAAATGCAGTATCAAAGAGTATTTAAACTGCATAAACTGATTGAAACGTTATTGAAAATCACTAAAACATTTAGAAGTTTCGGAGTTGCGCTAATGCTATTAAAGACATTCGAGATATCCTCCGATTTGATAAATCTTTGTGCCAGTTTTGTCCGAAGTTCGTATTTACGTGAGCAATTGGAAAACATTGGCCGAGTTTTAAGAGTATTCCTTTCAGATATTTCGCCAGTTAAAGAGCCTCTATCACTTGGATTAAGTCTATTCATTGCTAGTTGGGTTTTTATGTATCTTTTTCGTTTGATCGATCAGAGTTTAATCAGCCCTGAAGAAGTATCAAACAGGTTTGAAGATCAACTAGAGAAAGCACGTTCACTACTACAATCCTTGGAGCAGGAGTTGAATGAATTATATGCCGAGGGAGGTTTGTAGAAGTGCCTGATTCCCAAGATCAGAACAAGGCTCAAAATCGCCTTGAAAAACTCGCAAACTTGGCTAAACAGGGATTTCAGCAGGGAGATGTTCTTTATAGACTTATTCAATAAACAGAACGCTCTGCTCAGTTCGCTCAACTTCTTAGTGTATTATCCACAGAAGCCCTTATGGCAATTGCGTTCAGTGGTACAGGGATTATACTTACATTATCCATTCTTTCTTCTATTAAAGGTATCTTATTAGCTCATCTTTCAGGATTAACCACAGGAGCTATAGGATTATTGCTCGGCCGCTACTTGCCTAAAACTAAAGATGAACAGCTAGATATGCTTGAGTCAAGAAGTCAACAGCTAAAGAAGACTGGGGATGCTGAATTATTAGACTCAGTGAGTGAAAAGTATAGAGAAACTTTAGGGCTACCGCCCAAAACGAAAGATGAAGGAAAATATTTGCCTCCTGGGGAATAAAGTCAATACAAATTAAACTTTTGGTAAAGATTTAAGCATCTTAACTTAAAATGGGTCCTTTCCCTTTTTCTATCCAAACAATGGTTTTAATTCCATTTTCTTGAGCATATTTTGTTATTTGTTCCTCATTTCGATTTTCTAAGTCGATGGTAACTCGGAGTGAGTTGTCATCATCTCTGAGTCTTTGAGCATACTTTAAAGCTTGTATTTGGGATTCAGGGGTTTTTGCTACTACTAAATAGTCGATTGAATTAGGCTTTTGAGGTAAAATGTCGGTTGATAGTAAACAACGATTTAACGCCCCGACATTGAGGGAAAAACCAATACCAGGAGCGGATTTATTTTGAGGATGATAGACCCCTAATAATTGATCGTAACGTCCCCCTTGCCCTAAATTTTGTAATTGATTATTGGTTTGTCCAATGGCTTTAAAAATAATGCCTGTATAATAATCAAAGGTTTGAATTAAGCTTAAATCTAGGATTAAAGGTAGGCTTTTAGCGTTGTTATAATTGACTAACTCTATCAAGGATTTTAAATTATTGAGGCAAGATTTTCCTGTTTCATCTAAGGGTAAATCTTGTACTTTTGATAGAACGTCTTCTGGCTTTCCTCGTAAATTAAACAGTAAGGTGGCTCGTTGTTTTAATTCTTCATTAGGATAGGCAAGATTTTCTAATTTAACAAAGTCTAAGGTGGCTAAACAATGACGCACTTCTTGTTTTAAACCATCAGGAAAGGGTGATAACAGCGATCGCGTTAATCCGGCATCCCCTAAAATAAGATACCAGTTAGGAATCTGTAATTTTTCTAAGCAGTTGGCAACTAAAAGGAGAATTTCTGCATCGGCTAAGGTTCCTCCAGAAAAAAGTAATTCTACGCCAGCTTGATAAAATTCTAATTGTCGACCATGATGAGAGCTAGGAGGGTTCCGAAAGACATTAGCCCGATAACAGAGTCGTTGTGGGTAACTGGTATCTGTCATCCGTGTGACTGCTGCACGAGCAACGGAAGCGGTTAATTCGGGTCGCAACCCCAACGGTTCACCACTGCTATGATGAAGTTGAATCACTGTGCCATCTTCAATAGCTCCGCCGGCTTTAAGGGTGTCTAATCTTTCGATGGTGGAGGTGACAATGCGCTGATAACCCCATTGTCCAAACACTTGTTGGAGGGTATCGTTAATCCAAGCTTTTTGTACCACTTCTAAAGGAAGTAAGTCTCTTGCGCCGGCGGGTGGTTGATGAATCATAGAATTATTGCTTAATTATCCCTGGATCATTTTATTATTTTTTTTTGCCAAATAAACCAAAGAAACCACCTCCCTGTGATTTGTCAGAGGATTTTGATTTATCTTCATCAGGAAGGGCTTCATCGAGTGCTTGTTTAGCTTCAATAACGATGGGATCTTGCGGATTAACTTTTCGGGCTTTGTTAATATGAATTTTCGCCATTGTTAATTGGTTTTCTTTAAGATAGGCTAATCCTAATAAACCGTGGCAGGTACTGTTATTGGGATTGTCCTTTAAGGTTTCTCGTAATTCAAGAATTGCTTGGGAGAGGTTATTGCGTTCAATATATTCTTGGGCGCGTTTTAGGGAGATGTCAACGGCTGATTTCTTCTCTTCTTTTTTCGTTTCTTGCTCTTTGGAAGAAGGGGATTTTGTGACTTTACGTTCTGGTTTGGGTTCTGGTTTTGGCTTGGGTTTTGCTCTTGCTTTTTCTTTAACTTGTTCCCCTTGATTAAGCATTAAATAAATTAAATTTAATTCACTAATTTGACCAATAATGTTAAAAATATGGTCTAAATTATCGTACTGATTACTAACTAAAGGTGTCAACAATCGATGGTAGGTTAATTCTCGATCTTGGCTTGTTTGTAGTAGTTTTTGGGCCTCATCGGTGGCAATGGTAATGCTACTTAATTCGTCGGCTAAGTTTTGCCCCATTTGAGACAATACTAATTTATATTCATTTCGAGAACGATCTTTTGATAAGGTTTCGTAGGCGGGATTAACTAATTTTGATAAAATTTTGGTGGCTAGTTGTTTCTCTTGGTCGGTTTTACCATGAAAGGTGTCTGGATGGAGAAGATAAGCTATTTTTAGGTATCGTTTACGAATTTGCCGACTATCAGCGTTAATGGGAACTCCCAAAATAGCATAGTGATCGGTTATCTCATATTTAAAAAGTCCTTGTTCTATAGGGAAAGACATAAAATTAACCGCTTACTTCTAAGATTCTAAACCTTATTTTCGGAAATTTATTCTGAAAAATAAGGGTGCAAATTAACAGTTTATTCTTGAAACTATGACAAAAATATCGCCATAGTTTAGGTAGTTTGCTTTGACTTCACTTGATAGGTGTACGATTTAATCACCATGTACATCAAGGGGCTTCAAGGTTCGTTACACAGTGTTACTGCTCAAGAATTCTTTCCCTGGATTATACCATTTTTCTTAGGGTTTTGCTAGTTTTTAATGTTTATGCGTAAAAGGCTTTCAACCAGGGTAATGCTTCTGTTAAGGCTTGACTTAAGCTCTGATGAATCTTTCCATTGGTGGCTAATAAACGTCCGGATTCTAATTTTAGGGGACTTTGATCATAAGCGGTCACTTTGCCCCCTGCTTCCTCTAAAATAATAATACCTGCGGCGATATCCCAAGGACTCAAACCTCTCTCCCAGTAACCGTCTAAGCGTCCACAAGCAACGCTAACCATATCAAGGGAGGCCGATCCCCCTCGACGCACTCCTTGGGTAAGATGGGTTAAATAACAAAATTCTGGGTAGTTGGTGTCTTTGGTTTCACGGCGATCGTAAGCAAATCCAGTTACTAATAAACTGTTACTTAAGTCATTAGTTTGTGAGACTTTGATGGGGCGATAATTGAGGGTAGCACCTAGCCCTTTTGCGCCTCGAAATAACTCTTTACTGAACGGGTTATAGACTGCACCAACAATGGGTTTTCCTTGCCATAATAAGCCCACAGAAACGGCTGAAGCGGGATAACCGTGAGCGTAATTAGTGGTTCCATCTAGAGGATCAATCGCCCACAAATAATCACTATCATTTTCTCCAATCCTACCAGATTCTTCGGCTAAAATTTGATGATGGGGAACTCGATGTTTAAGAATATTTAAGACGGTTACTTCTGCTTTTTTATCCGCTTCTGTAACTAAATCCCCTGGACGACCTTTTTCTTCAATTTTCTCTAATTTATTGACCAGATTTTCTAAAATAACGCCGGCTGTCATCACGGCTTCAGTCGCTACATCTAGAAACGTTTCTAGTTCTTTTTGATTAGGAAATTCCATACATATTTTTAGGATTACAGGTGCTATCTCTATTATTCCTTATAATTGAAAAATTGAAAATAGGTTCTATTATTTTCCTAACTTCGTAGGGCTTAATATCCCTAAGCCCCCACTCCATTGTGATTAATCAATTTTTAAGATTTAATCATCATCTAAGGGAAAGCCTAATTTAACTTTTCCTTTACCAAAATAGCGACCAAATTGTAGTTCATACACTTCATCTTCGTCTTGAGTTTCTACCTCTAAGTCTGATTGAGCATAACTCACACATAATAGAGCATAACCTTTCTCTTTTAGTTCAGGGGACAATCCTACCGCTTCGGGTTGATGAATTTCTCCTGATAAGATACGGACAGCGCAACTGGTACAGGCACCATTACGACAGGAAAAGGGGAGTTCATACCCTTGCTCTTCAGCACTGTGGAGAATATAGCGATCATCAGGAACTTGTAGGGTATATTCTTGATTAAGTTGGCGATGATGGATACGGATGGTGTGATAGCGACTCATGGAGAAATTTTGGAGTAATCAACCCTCATTATAAACTTTTTTTCAAAGTTTAACGAAAAATTAGTTTGTTTTTGATTAAGCAGTTTTTAGCATATTTTTTAAAGATTTCTTAAGTTTTATCAATTAGAACTTAAGTTTTTTTCTTAAAATCCTAAACTTGGGTTGTGTAATTCATTTTTTTGAGTATAGTTTTTCATAAGAGTCCATTTGAAGTGTAAATAGGGAGTGTAAATTCTGTGACCTTCAAAGCAAGTGAGATAAAAATAAATTGTTTAACCTCATTTCAGAGGAAACTGTTAAAAGAGAATCTTGAAAAAGAACAAGATAACAAATATCGTCAAAGAATTGAAATCATGCTTTTGTTTGATGAAGGAAAAAGTCAAACGGAGATTTGTCAATTATTAGGCTGTTGCCAAGCTACAGCCCGACATTGGATAATGATGGCAAAAAGTGGTCAGGCCCATCGTTGGAATGATAGAAAAATTGGTCGTCCTAAAAGAGTAAATGATGCTTATTTAGAACGATTAAAAGAATTGGTTAATCATAGTCCTCGTGACTATGGCTATGCTTTTAGACGATGGACAGCAGAATGGTTAAGCCGTCATTTAGCTAAAGAATTTAATATAAAAGTAAGCGATCGCTATATTAATCAGCTTCTCAAACAAATGGGTTTATCAACTAAACCGAAAAACCACAAAGCTGAAAAGCATTATTCTGTTGTTTCCCATAATAAAACCATCTGTATTCAAGATTTATCTTTTAAAAAAAACACTCAATCAGAACAACTATTGTCCTTTAAATTGCCAAAAGCTGAATAGAAATTATGGTACAAATTCATAACTCTGTTATCTCCCATAACCAAATCAACGAAGTATTAGGTATTACTTTATCTGAACAAGAATTTTCTCATTTACGACAACAAATCAAATTGATTGAACCCTCAGTGGGCTTATTTTGGGAACCCACGAAAGCAGAAGCAGGACTTTATCTTGTTGTTAAAGGTAAGTGTAGATTAGTAAATCAAGACAATGAAAAAATCTGTACCTTAGAAGTAGGAGATACGTTTGGAGAATGTCGATTTTTTCCCGATACAAACTTTGAATTCTATGGGGTAAGGGCTGGTTTAAAGACTCAATTATGTTATCTTTCTCCTGAGTTATTATTTCGTTTAATCCGCCAATATCCTCAAATCCAACAACATTTTTATCAAAAAGCTCAAGAACGAAATTATCAGTTAAAACCGACAACTTCAGTCCAACAAACGATTCAGCTTGCTCTAAATTTACCTTCAGAAAAACCCACACCTAAATCAGAGAAAAAATCAGAAAAAATAGTCAACAAAGCCTATTTCCCAAGTCCTACTCAACGGGTTGGTCATTTATTACAAAAAGTCTGGCGACGTTATCCTTTTTATGCTCAACAAAGTGCGTCAGATTGTGGGGCAGCTTGTTTAGCCATGATCGCCCGTTATTGGGGCAAGAAACTAAGTATTAATCGTCTTAGAGATATGGCTAATGTTGATAGAAATGGGGCATCTTTAAGGGGACTTTGTCATAGTGCAGAAAGCATTGGTTTTAGCACTCGTCCCGTTAAAGCTAGTTTAGATAAATTAGCTGAACAACAATTACCTGCCATTGCTCATTGGGAAGGTAAACATTACATTGTTGTTTATGAAATTACCAAAAAAGAGGTGGTAATTGCCGATCCAGGTATTGGACAAAAAACCATCACTCACCAGGAATTTAAAGAAAAGTGGACGGGTTATACCCTGTTATTAAAACCGACGGTTTCTTTAAAAGATACCAAAGAAAGTACGACTCCTTTCTGGCAATTTTTTGAATTGATGAAGCCTCATAGTTTAGTCATTTTTGAAATATTTATTGCCTCTTTATTTATCCAAATTTTTGGATTAATCACACCCATTTTTACCCAATTAATTTTAGATCGAGTGGTGGTACAAAGATCCGGGGTCACTTTACTAGCAGTAGGATTGGGATTAATTATTTTTGGCCTATTTAAAGTAGCAATGATGGGGTTACGTCAGTATTTATTAGACCATACGGCTAATAAAATTGACATTACCTTAATTGTGGCATTTATTAACCATACATTGCGCTTACCTTTGGGCTTTTTCGAGTCTCGTTATGTGGGAGATATTATCTCTCGTGTCCAGGAAAATCGCAAAATACGACAATTTTTGACAGGGGAAGCCTTATCAATTTGTCTCGATTTAATCACCGTTTTCATCTATGTAGGATTAATGTGGTGGTATAGCTGGAAAATGGCATTGGTTTGTTTAGCGATTATTCCTCCCTTTGCTATTCTGGCTTTAGTTGCGACCCCTTTTTTAAAGCGAATTTCTCGCGAAATTTTCGGGGAAATGGTCAAAGAACAAAGCTATCTTATTGAAGCCTTAAGCGGTGTGCGAACCATTAAATCCAGTGCCGTTGAAAGAAGTGTTCGTTGGCATTGGGAAGAACTATTACATAAAGAAATTACCACACAATTTTCGGGTCAAATTATTGGCAACCGACTACAAATTTTTAGTAATACGATTGAAGCTTTGGCAACCACAGGCTTGCTGTGGTATGGGGCTTGGTTAGTGATTCAAAATCAATTAACGATTGGTCAATTAGTTGCTTTTAATATGTTGTTTGGTAACGTCATTCGTCCTTTTCAACGATTAACAGTATTGTGGGAACAATTACAAGAAGTCGTCATTGCTGTCGAAAGACTTAATGATGTGCTTGACTACGAACCAGAAGAAGATTTACAACAACAATCACGACAAATATTACCCCGAATTCAAGGTAATATTCGCTTTGATAATGTTACTTTTCGTTATCATCCAGAAAGTGATATAAACGTGCTAGAAAACCTTAGTTTTGAGATACAACCAGGTCAAACAGTTGCTCTAGTGGGGCGAAGTGGTTCAGGAAAAACTACCATTTCTAAATTAGTTTTAGGTTTATATCCTGCAACGGATGGAAAAGTCTTAATTGATGGTCAAGATATTAATAGTTTATCCCTCAGTTCTTTGCGACAACAAATCGGTGTAGTCGACCAAGATACCTTTCTTTTTGGGGGAACAATTCGAGAAAATATTGCTTTAGCCCATCCTGATTCTAATCTAGAAGAAGTCATTGAAGCAGCTAAATTAGCAGGGGCCCATGAGTTCATTGAAAAACTACCAATGGGATATGAAACTCAAATCGGAGAAGGGGGAGGAATGCTATCAGGAGGACAACGACAAAGATTAGCCATTGCCCGTGGTTTATTAGGTAATCCTCGTCTCTTAATTTTAGATGAGGCCACCTCCCATTTAGATGCCGAATCTGAGCGTATTATTCAAACTAATTTAAACTCAATTCTCCATCATCAAACCACGTTGGTTATTGCCCATCGTCTTTCTACTGTGAGGAAAGCAGACTTGATTTTAGTATTAGATAAGGGAGTATTAATTGAAAGTGGAACCCATGAAGAATTAATGGCCAAACGAGGACATTATTATTATCTAAATCAACAGCAATTAGATGTCACTCCTTAGAAAAATCTTACTAAGGGGAATTCAGGAGAATCTTAAATAATGGTAAGGTAGGCAAAGCTAACTTAATCTAAACTAAATCATAGAATTGAAAATTTTTGCTCACCCTACAACTCAAATCCAAACCCAAACCCAAACAAGTTAATCTTAATCATTGACAATTTATTAATTTTTTGGACTAAAACTATGACTAATGCAGCTAATAACGGACATCTTTCTTATCCTACTCATGAACAACCCTTTACTCAAGATGAATCTATCACTAAAATCGAAGAACCTCAAACAGAAACGGCAACGAATTATTCTGATGATTGGTCGAACTCAACAAAAGAAATTCTTGATACTTTGCCCCGCGTTTGGACGAGGGGACTCCTTTACTTTTTAGTCATTTTTGTTGGTGTGGTGTTACCTTGGGCGATGTTAGCGAAAGTGGATGAAACAGGAACAGCAAAAGGTAAATTAGAACCCCAAGGGAAAACCATTAAATTAGATGCACCAGTGGAGGGAAAGGTATCTTTAATTAAGATTAAAGAAGGAGAAAAGATAAAAACTGGTGACAGATTAATGGAGATCGAATCTGACTTAGTTAAATCTGATTTAAAGCAACAGCAAAATAAATTAGAAGGTCAAGAACAACGGTTAAATCAATTACAAATTTTGGCTAATCAATTACAGTTAGTTTTTAAAACCCAACAACAACAAAATCAAGCTCAAAAATTAGAAAAGTTAGCACAAGTTAATCAAGCAAAGGCTAATCTTGAGACGTTGAAAAATGCTTATCATTTACAAAAAGAGGAGAAACAATCACAAGTTAATCAAGCCAAACAAGAGTTAGAATATAGTCAAAAAGCGATTAAATTAGCAGAAATTCAGTTAGAAAATGCTCAAGAAGTTAAAGATCGTTATGATTCTGCTATTGAAGAAGGAATTGTTTCACAAATTCAGGTAGTAGAAAAAGAAGATGCTCTACAAGAAAGAAGAAAAGCTTATGAACAAACTAAGTCAGATATTGAGCAAGCTAAGCACCGCTTGTCCGAGCAAAAAAGTAGTTATGAACGTACGATTGAACAGGCAAAAGCTGATATTACAGAAGCAGAATTACGTCTTAAAGAACAAGAAAATAGCTATAATAGTTTGATGGGAACGGCTGAGCTTTCTTTACTTGATAATCAAGAGCAAATCAAAAATTTAGAAACGGAAATTACCACCCTCAAATCAGACATAAAACAGACAAAAAGTCAAATAGAAAGCTTACAATATCAGTTAAGTCAACGGGTAATCAAAGCACCCATAGAAGGAACTATTTTTGATTTACCGATTGATGGAGAAGGGGCGGTTGTACAACCAGGGACTCGCATTTTAGAAATTGCACCAAAAGGAACAGCATTAATTTTACAAGCAGAAATGTCTACTACCGAGAGTGGTTCAGTGTCTAAAGGAATGCCTGTTAAAATGAAGTTTGATGCCTTTCCTTTTCAAGATTATGGAGTAATTGAAGGAAAATTAATTGAGGTTTCTCCTACAACGAAAGAGATCGAAACCCCTGAAGGAAAAAGCTTAGTTTATGACCTAAGAATTCAGCTAAATCAAACTTGTATGCCTACGCCTGAAGCGTGTATTCAGTTACGTCCAGGAGACACAGCAACCGCAGAAGTCGTTATTCGTCAACGTCGTTTAATTGACTTTGTACTTGATCCCTTTAAGAAGTTACAAAATGGAGGATTTAAGCTTTAGAAATTATGCTGAATCTTGCAGAAATTAGTAGGAGTTTAATAATGTTACGCTCCTACCAAAGTTATTTGGTAACAAAAAAATAAACCTCAAATTCTGTTCAAACAATTATAATTTGTTATAGAATTGTTTTTAGGAACCTGAAAAAGAAAATATGGCAGCTAAAGACAGATTTCATACAATGGATAACTTAGAATTTTATCGCCATGTCATCCAGTCATTATTAACAGCGTATGCTGCTATCCCTATTGCTAATGGAACAATTGATTGTTATACAGTTTTTGATACAAAACAAGACCATTATCAAGTTATGAATGTGGAATGGGATGGCTATCGACGGGTTTATGGTTGTGTTTTGCATTTAGATATTAAGCAAGGAAAGATTTGGGTTGAGCAAAATATGACCGAAATGAGAATTGCTGAAGAACTTGTAAAACAAGGGGTTCTTAAAGAAGATATTGTCTTAGGATTTCAAGCTCCTGAAATGCGTCAATATACAGATTACGCTGTTGTTTAATTTTAATGTGAGGTTTCTTATAAACTTTATAAAATTGTCGTATTATTGATTTCGTACTTGACCCTTTTAAGAAGTTACAAAATGAAGGTTTCAAACTTTAGTGGGAAGATTTTTATCCTTGGCGATGCAACGCCAGATTCGTTGTTAAAATGAAAAAAAGGTTTAAGGAAGTAGATAAATATGGGAACACCAGTAAAAACTCAAGCAGCACCCCAAACGGAATTTCCACCCAAACCTGATGTTAGTAATTTGATCACAGAGGATGACATACCGGTGGACAATTTTGGTTCAGAAAAACAACAGCGATTTTTAACTAATATTCTTTATGAGGCTCAAAAAGAGCGCACTTTTTCAGCTTGTGCTAACGTAGGGATTTATCATCATATTAAAGAACCTCCTATTGTCCCTGACTTTTTCTTAAGTTTAGATGTGCAAATACCCACTGATTTCTGGGCAAAAAATCATCGTTGTTATATGGTATGGGAATTTGGTAAAGTACCCGAAGTGGTCATCGAAATTGTTTCTAATAAGGTTGGGGGAGAATTAGATGAGAAACTGAAAATCTACCAACGAATGAGAGTGCTTTATTACATAGTTTATGATCCTCAACAACATTTAGGGGAAAAAGTTTTAAGAATCTTTAAACTAACAGGACTTAATTATGAAGAAACTAACGAAACTTGGTTAAAAGAAGTAGATTTAGGGTTAATTTTTTGGGAAGGAGAATTTGAAGGTATAAGCAATACATGGTTACGTTGGTGTGATCAAGCTGAAAATCTTCTCTTAACAGGGGAGGAAAGAGCAGAAAATGCCGAAAAAAGAGCAGAAAATGCTGAAAATGAATTAGAAAAATTAAGGCAGAAGTTACGTCAACAAGGTATTAATCTTGATTAATTTGTTTTTTATTGATTGTGTACTTTATTCCTTCAAGAAGTGACAAAACGGAGGATTTAGACTTTAGTTCGATTTATAAATCTTTTTAAAACAAATTTCGTTGAATTCCTTGAAAAAGATATTATAGCGTTTCTCGGACTCATGAGGTACACCTAACTCCTGCCTCCTGCCCTCTGCCTCCTGCCTCAAAGCGATCACCTTTGTACCTCACAAGTATGGGAATTGCTATATATTGGATCAATTATTACTGTTAATGATGATGATTCCAAATTCTTCTTTTGATATAATTAAATTAAGAAATTAAAATTTCCAGCTAATACTATGCAATTAGCCTTAGAACAAATCATCTTAAATCCAGGTCAACAATTACTCTTAAAAGAGCTTAATTGGCAAAAATTCGAGGTAATCTTATCAGAATTAGGAGAAAGTCGTGCTTCTCGATTATCTTACAGTAACGGAGTATTAGAAATCATGGTTCCTTTACCTGAACATGAAAAGGATAAAGAAATTATTGGCGATATTATTAAAATACTCTTAGATGCACGAAAAATTAATTTTGAACCGTTAGGATCAACAACATTCAAGAATCAACTTATGAATCAAGCAGTTGAACCTGATGCTTGTTTTTATATTCAAAACTATCAAGCAGTTATTGGCAAAAATCGACTTAATTTAGAAGTTGATCCTCCCCCAGATTTAGCCATAGAAATTGATATTACTTCTCGGACTCGTTTAGATAATTATAAACTTTTGGGTGTTCCTGAACTTTGGCGTTATACTCAGAATGGTTTAGAGATTAATGTGTTAGAAGGAGGAGAATATATTGAGTCTTTAAGTAGTCCAAATTTTCCTAATATTCCTATCATAGAATTAATTAATCAAGCTGTTGCACAAAGTCAACAGCTTGGTAGAAGCGAAGCAATCAGAAACTTTAAAAATTGGCTCAGGGACAATCTTGATAATAATTGAACTTGAAGTTCATATTATTAAATAATAGCATTTGAGCTTTCACGTATTTCATTGTGCGAAGTATCACATAAGATTGACTTCACATACCATTCCACAAGTGTGTCCAACTGGACGACCTCCTTTAATATTCTTTGCATCTTGGGTTGAAATATCTATCAGATGATCATCTAAATCTAATTGTGGTTGTCGTCTAGATACTGCATTTTCTACTGATTCATGGATGAGATCATCAAGATCAGTTTGACTTAGATTTTGTGTAGGTTTTTCTTTCATATGTGGCTCCTGATGGTATTGTTTGACGGTTTTTACTAGAAAAAATTGGAAGCATCGCAATTTTGCACGTTAGCTTTTCTAAGAAGTGCTGAAAGCTTTGGGTTATCATTAGTTTGGATAATGCTTTTACAACAATGGGATGCTCCCCAAAAATTAGCTTAAACGGGGTATGGTTGAAATTAATAAAAACTATTAATTTCCCTTTGTAGCAGTCCCAGTTGCACCGATGGGCGTACATTGATAATGTATAGTCGTTGTTGTAGTTCCACCAGATGAATTTGATGTTGTCTCTGTAACGCTAATTGTTGTGCTTCCTTGTCCTTCTCCTCCTGCAATAGATAATTGTTCTTGGGAAACAAGCTCAACAATTTGATTTTTGTTGTTGTTTTTTTCGAGATCAGAGATAATGAGTTTAGTCATGTTTTAAGTCCTCTAAGAGTTAATTGTTTTTTGATTTGAGTCTTAATCTAAATCTGTTTGACTCTGTATATATTATTATTCACGATTTTAGAAAGTTCAAGAGATTTATAGTTACTTTTTATTCAATAAGTAAAGCAATTATTTCTTATTTTACAATTCAACTTTGCCCACAAAATAATTATTAAATCTGAAAAGCTCTATTCTTGTTGATTAATCATTGAAGTTCAACTTGAAATTTAAGAAAAAAGTCAAACAATTAGTTCTGATTAAAGTATTTTAATTATTGATTTACAAATATAGTAAGCTTGCTATATGATAAAAAGATAGATATTATAGAACTAAATTGATATTATGTCATTGTCTATCACCGTAACCTCAGAAGAGATTATCAAAGAGATTAAACTATCGGGAAAAATGTCGGATGTAATAGAAGGACTGATGAACCGTAAAATTATTAATGAAGAAGTAGAACTTGCAGAGATTAAAGTAGAAACAGAAGAACTCCAACAAGCAGCCGATCAATTTCGTTTAGTCAATAATCTAGAGAGTGCAGAAGCAACTCATAAATGGTTACAAAGGAATCAACTTTCTGTCGAAGATTTTGAAGAAATGCTCTATTTTAGTATTATTTCTGGAAAGTTAGCGAATCATCTTTTTGCTGATAAAATTGAACCTTACTTCTATCAAAATCAACTCAATTATGCAGAAGTCGTGATGTATGAAGTTATCTTAGATGATGAAGACTTAGCAATGGAATTATATTATGCTATTGATGAAGATGAAATGAGTTTTTGGGAAGTAGCCCATCAATATATACAGGATAAAGAGTTAAGACGGAAAGGGGGATATTTAGGAAGCGTTAAACGTCAAGAATTAAAACCTGAAATTTCTGCGGCAGTTTTTGCTACAAACCCACCTCAACTATTGAAACCTGTTATAACATCTCAAGGAGTACATTTAATTTTTGTTGAGGAAATAATAGAACCAAAACTAGACGGGAAAAAACGTTATCAAATATTAGCTGATTTATTTTCTGAATGGTTAAAGGGAAAACTTCAAGAAATTCAAACAATAGAGGATTCAGTAGCAAAAATGTAGAAAAATTAGACTTAATATCAAAGTAAACTGCTAAGAATCTATATTTTTAGCAGTTTACTATGTATTAATCTTAACGATAAGTTTTATGTTCAATACTGCTCAGAGAGTATGGAAAATGCTGTGGTTTGGTTAACTCAGAACTAAATTTTCATTGAAATGCTTAGCCTTAGCCCTAGTCTAACCCAAAACTACATTTTTCTTAATCGAGCAGTATTGCATTGAACTTAGAGAATTTTAGGGAGTTTTGTAGAAAGCGTAATAACTGACAGCTACACCAATACCAAAACCCACTAGTCCACCAGCAAGTCCACCAACCCCTAAACCGGCTAAGAAACCACCCCAGGGACTTCCTCCAGTAATGTAGTTAATCTCAGTCTCAGAAGACAGTTCTTCTAAGTAGTTTTCTGAATCAAGGTTTAAATTAGAGATGGTAATGTTAGCCATTTTGAAATTTTCTCCTAAGCAATTTGTTGAATTTGTTTGATTCTTCTATTATAAAAATATTATTTTATATAGCAATCTTTTTAAGGTTTTAAAAAAGAAATAATAAATACAAATAAATGTATTTTTTATTCTTGAAAATATGATAATTTTATCCTTTTTGATAAATTGACACCTTAGATTGTTAGAATATATATTAATAGCAGGAAAAAAGTAAATCAATTATCTCTTTTTAGCTTTAAAAATAAAATAAGACTCAAGGTTAACCTTGAGTCTATTGGGAAAAAATGAACAAATAGAATAACTTATTACATTAAGCAAAGATGTACTTTATTCATTAATTATTCCTGCTTCTCTTTCAATTCTATCTAAAGCCTTTTTTGCTCTAAATAAAGCTCGTAAATGAGCTACATTACTACTCCAAGCCGAACGGGGTAAAATGGGTTGATTTTGTTCTGTATTAGACTCAATTAAATTCTTTTCCATGATTAATTATCCTCAAAATTAATGATTAGCACCCACTAATGATAAAGGTTTCTCTTGCTCGAGTTCCCAACTAGCTGGCCATTGAATCTTATCAGCCGTAAAGCTTAATTCATCTTCAGGTAAAGGACTATTAAAAGGGTGTTCAGTTAACTCAAACACACCATTATCAAAAGGATTACCTTTAGCGTGATATTTTAAAGCAAACTCTTCACGAATGCCCTGTTTTTTCTGTGTCAAAGCTCGATGATGACAATAGGGATTATTACCTCTTTTATCGAAGAAAACATGAGCCGTCCAACTGCAACCGCCGCGACATAATTCTGCAAATTCACAAGTCTTACAGAAACCCCAAAGATGGTCTGTTCCTTGAGGGGTTCCCGCCCCTAAATTAAACCGCAATTCTTCTGTTTCTTCAATAATAGTTCTCAAAGAATAATCACGAATATTACCCCCGGTATAAGCAGAAGTAGGCAAAGAAGGACAGCCTTTAATAGCACCATCTGCTTCAATTCCTAACGTAGAAAGTCCAGCACCGCAACCTTGCCAAAAAGACCAAGCTTCACCCCCACGGAATAATCTTTCATAGGGTCCATAATAGCCAATATTATTACCTGCTTGAACCCTCACCCCTTCTTGTTTTGCTCGTTGTGCTACCTTAGCAATCATGGGGTAAACATCTAACAATTCATACGGCTGTAAAAGGATGTGATTATTATCAGCAGCCCGCCCCATAGGAACGGTTAATTGAATTTGCCAAGCAGAAATTCCTGCATCCCGAAGACGTTCATAAAGTAAGGGAAATTCTGGTGCAGAAAGACGATTGATTTGGGTATTGCAACCAAAAGTAATGCCGGCTTCTTTGAGGTTTTTCATGGTTTTAAAAGCCCATTGCCAAGCCCCCGGTTTTCCCCGTTGATAGTCGTGGGTTTCTTCTAACCCGTCAACCGAGACAGAAACCACTTTAATTCCCGCTTTTTTCATGCGACGAGCCGTATCTAAAGTAATACCATAACCGCCGGTTGTCATACCACAAACCATACCCGCTTTGGTGATAGCTTCAGCAATTTCTAACCAGTCGGAACGTAAAAAGGCTTCCCCACCAATTAGGGTAACTTCCTTGATACCAACCTCAGCCATTTGTTGCACTAAATTGAGGGCTTCTTCCGTTGAAAGTTCTTGTGTTCTATTATTTCCAGCGCGAGAACCACAATGTTGACAAGCAAGGTTACATTTAAGGGTAATTTCCCATACAGCGTAACTGATTCGACGATATTCTGCCATGATCTTTTCTTTGAATTCTTGAAATAAACTTTAAAGGTGTCTTAATGAATGTGAAAAAAAGGTTTGTTGTTATATTTAAGACTATTTAGATTATGGCTAAATCTTAACAACAAACCTAAATATTTTAGTATTCTAAAATATCCATAGGCATAGGCGGAATTCCGTAAGCCGGCAATTTTATAGGCCATAGCTCTGGTGGGATGTAGGGCTTAATTGCTCCTCCAAAAACCGCTTCTAGTTCTTTTTCATTGACGTTGTTTAATTCGCCTTGATTAAAACTAGATTCTAAGAGTTCAGAAGTGTAATTCTCAAACTCTTCTTGGGTGAAATTGTAGCCAGCTTGTTGGACTAACTGACTACATTCTGCTTTACTTTTTACCTTAGATAGTTCAGAGCGAAACTGCTCATCTTGGGCTAATCTTTGATAAAAGGCTTTGACATTTTCAAGAGACATAATTGCTATGATTTTTGTTTAAGTTAACAGATGTTGGCGACGTAATTTTTTGTTGAATTTTAGCTATCAAGGGTATATTCTTAATAGCTAAAACCTAATCAAAACCCCTTAAACTATAGGTTTAATTAGGGGGGTTAGCGGTGCTTTTTCCAGGGAAAGGAATGGGTCCAGGAAAAGGCATTGGACCAGGAAAAGAAGGGCTGATAACGATAACTCCATAAAGAGCTTGAATAGGAGGAGATGAGGTCATTCCACCAAATACCACTTCTAATTCTTGTTCGTTGAGGTCTTTTAAGTCACTCTCATCTAGATTAGATTCGAGTAATTCGGCTGTATAACTTTCAAATTCTTCTTGAGTGAAATTGTAGCCAGCTTGCTGTAATAGTTGACTAGACTCTTCTGAAGTTTCTAACCCTTCCAGTTGAGAACGGAATTCCTCATCTTTAGCTAATCTTTGGTAAAAAGACTTGACACTTTCTAGAGACATTTGATTACTCCTCAATTATTGCTGAAATTATGACTTATCAAAGAAGTTCTGGGTCTTGAATGACACCATAAAGAGGTTGAGGATCTTTAGGCGGCCATGGCCAAATAACACCATACAGGGCTTGAATAGGAGGCGAGGCTATTGCGCCACTAATTCCTCCAAAAACTGTTTCTAGTTCTTTTTCGTTAAGGTCACTTAATTCACCTTTATTGAAACTAGATTCTAATAGGTCAGAGGTGTAATTTTCAAATTCTTCTTGAGTAAAATCATAGCCAGCTTCTTGTACTAATTGACTACACTCTTCTTTACTGTTTACTTCGGACAATTCAGAACGAAATTGCTCATCTTGTGCCAATCTTTGGTAAAAAGCTTTGACATTTTCAACGGACATTTTTCTTTTCTCCAATGGCGGTGGGCATTGATACTTTACGAACTAATTCTGAAGCGTTGTAATTATCAGTAATGACTTGAGGACAACGCATACAAGCGGACTTTCCTTCCTGTTGAAACCAGCGACAATCTCTTCGGATAGAACAAGCCGGTAACTTATCTTCAACCACAGGAAATTGGTCTACAACTCGCTGTGCTAAACGACAGTTATTCCCGTCAAAATGAAGACATTTGTTAGTAGCACAGGTGGTAGCTGTTCTAAACACTTCTGCGGGGGTTACAGGGGCAGCAAGTGCCATTAATTCTTCTGTAACAGGTTGAGGTTTTTTGAGATAAGTAACCTGGGGTTTGTCCACTGTTCCATTGATAATACCGAAGACAATACTGTTCGGTAAATCGGGTCGATTAGAACTAGGACAAAGGGTTGTTTTTTGATTGTTACTTTTGTTCATTCTATGACCTCCTAATAAGAGTTATATTGTTTACAAAGTTATAGGGTCAACTAGAATAATTCCAATAATGAAAGGACAATTAGGATTGTAAGGAAGAGCCTGAGGGGGACAAGGAATTACAGGGTAAACTTTTTGACCCCCTTCAATATTTTTAGCTTCATCTTCAGTGATATCTACTAAAGAATCATCTGTGAATTGTTGTCTTCTTTGAGCAGCGTTAGCAACTGATTCTCCGATTAAATCAGCAATTTCGAGTTCACCTAAATGTTGACCAAGATTGTTGTTCATTTTTTTCCTGTTAATTGACTAGAGTTTGTGTGATTTACTAATTACAATTTAATTCAAACTAGATACCAAAAAATGGTAAGTCATCGGCTACAGTTAATCCTAAGACAATAATAGGAGGAAGAGCTAAAAATTCTCCGCCTTCAATATTTTTAGCTTCATCTTCAGTTATATCTACTAAAGAATCATCTAGGAATTGTTGTCTTCTTTGAGTAGCATTAGTAACTGATTCTTCGATTAAATCAACGATTTCCAGTTCACCTAAATGTTGACCTAGATTTTTGTTCATAATCTTCATCTGTTTGAATTATTTTTCGAGCATTAGTTAGAATAACTTTGCTCTTGACCTTATTCTGAAAATACTTCTATAAAATGTCAATAAGTTCCTAATTATAATTTGTTCGTAAACTACACAAATTATTTCCTTTTTATTTTTAGTTTTGTTGAAGAACTTTACAAAGCTTCAACATTATCCCCTTACTCATCATCTTCCCTATGCACCGAAAACATAGATAACAAGCAGATTTCACCCCTTTGTTTTCTCTGAAAATCTTAATGGATGTTTGGGGAAACAACTAAAACAATTTGTTCCGAGAAATCAGTCGCTTCATAAGTAGTCGGACATAAGTAAACAGCACTGTATTAACTTATGTAAACATAGCTGTATCCTTACTCCTGCCCCCTGCCTCCTGCCCCCTGCCTCTTCTCAACTGTAACGTTTATTTTTGTCCAGGTACTTAGTTATTTGTTCCTCATCTTCACATTAGAGCAGTTTTCATATCAATAGACTAACAATGAAAATACAAATTCCCCCCACACTCCCCACACTCGACTTCACTAAAATCTTGATACACCCCATTGAAAACTGCTATATAGTCCCTACTTTGTCTTAAAAAGTACATTAGTATTGTTTGCTTGCCATAATCTATATTGGTCTTTTTAACATAAGTTTTGCTTATATCAATCATTAAAAATGTTTTGTCAATACTACTTTACAAAGCTTTACAAAGTTTGTTACATTTATTTACATAAGGACAAACGAGGAACACACCATGTTTACCACCAGTGATGAAAACGGCATTCTTAATAACTTCGCTAACGAACCCGATATGTACTACGCTGCTTACCCGACACAAAAGCAGCAACAGGGTTACTTAGTACAAGGTGTCTTTGCCGCATTACTCATTATCGGTTTAGGGGTTGTTGTCACTCTCGTTAGCTAATTTTTTGAGAACAAAACTTTTATTTTTTAAGACTTAATCAGTAAGGAGGTTAATAGATGTTTGCACCTATTGTTGTTTTATTACGTAGCCAAATGGGAAAAGTAAAATTTAATAAGTTGCGAGGTGAAGCAATTAAATTACATTCCCAAGTTATTACTAACTTTTGCGAAAATTTTGGTATTGATAGAACCGCCAGACAAAACATGATTAGAACCGCGAGAGATAACGGTAAAAAATTAGGTTTACTGGCTTAAATTAACAAAAAAGTTTCCATTGCATTGGATTTCTCCTACCTTCCCCCCCTGGTGTCAAAACCAGGGGTTTTTATTTTATAGTTAGTCTAAAAAAATTACGAAAATTGCAGCACAAGCTTCTAGCTTATAACAGGCAGGATGCCTGTGTTACTAATTATTTCTAATTGTTATAATTGAGAAATGAAAAATTATGAATGAATATAATAACCTTTATCTATCCTATCCAGCTTGGTATTACAGGATCATTTTTAGATATAGTTAGAGATAAACCTCCATGAACGCTCCTTGAGGAAATAGCCACTATGGCATCAAATCAAGATAAAGATGACTTTTTCTATCCCCATTATCCCTATCGTGGGGAAGTTAAACCAGAAAATGTAGTTTTTAACGCTAATTTACAAGAATTTGCTCAAGAAGTTAACTATATTTGTAATTTAGAAACTGCAGGAAAAATTAAACCCGAACAAGCTTATCGTAAAATTAAAGAACTTTGGAAAAAGCTGAAACTGTCTAAACAGGAATTAAAAATAGGCGAGAATTTCTTTAATCAGGAATTCGATAATAATGACGAAGATGACACGGATAATGATTAACGTCACACCAACGGTTGACCAATTGTCTACTTTAAAGTTAATAATGATGTAACTATTACATCATTGCTCATAATGTCCCGTTCTAAAGCGATACAGTATTATATAGCTGCCCGTCTTCTCTTGGCACCGTTGATGGTGTGGACTATTGTTACGTTGGTTTTCTTGTTGTTACGGGCAACTCCAGGGGACCCGGCAGATGCTATTTTGGGAAATCGTGCGCCAGAAGCAACCAAAGAAGCCTTACGGGAGAGTTTGGGGCTGAATAAGCCTTTATTATTACAATATTTCGCCTATTTGGGGCAACTTCTCAGTTTTAACCTGGGAACTTCCATTACTAGCCAAGGTCAATCCGTCTGGGAGATTATTCGTCAGCATTTTCCCGCTACGGCTGAACTTACCTTTTATAGTATGGTTGTGGCCATCGCTATTGGGGTGACTATCGGTATTTTATCAGCCTCGCGCCCTAACACTCCTATCGATGTGAGCGGGCGATTATTTGGTATTATTACCTATTCTTTACCTATTTTTTGGGTAGGAATGTTATTCCAATTAATTTTTGCGGTACAGTTGCGCTGGTTTCCCCTAGGAACCCGTTTTCCTCTCAATCAAACCCCTCCCAATGGACTGACCGGTATTTACACCCTTGATAGTCTTTTTAGTGGTAATTTAGGGCAATTTTTCACCGCCGTTTATTACTTAATTTTACCCTGTTTTACCTTGGGTTTATTGTTAAGTGGGATTTTCGAGCGCATGGTCAGGGTAAACTTGAGACAAACCTTGCAAGCGGACTACGTAGAGGCTGCTAGGGCGAGAGGTATCCCCGAAAGGCGAATTTTGCTGGCCCATGCCTTCAAAAACGCTCTCATCCCTGTTATTACCGTCTTAGGATTGACGTTTGCTGCCCTATTGGGGGGTGCAGTATTAACAGAAGTAACCTTTTCCTGGCCAGGGTTAGGGAATCGGTTATACGAGGCGATCGCAGTTAGAGATTATCCTACTGTACAAGGTATTATGGTCTTTTTTGGGGCGATTGTGGTAGTTGTGAGTATTTTAATTGATTTAATTAATGCTTATATTGATCCTCGTATTCGTTATTAATGGAGGTAAACTTTATGTTAGACGGTAGGGTGGGCAAATTAGAGATGTATGTAAACTACCCGTAAAATGGAAAAGTTTGCCCACCTTAAAAAACTGGGTTGTTATTTCGTTTAAGTCCCTACGGGAATCAATACTAATCTATAAAATTACTTTTAAGGTATGAAATACTTAAACAAAATCAAAACAATTTATCGACAAATTTTAACCCTAATTTTAGTAGGTTTTTCTCTTTTAACGGTAACCGCTTGTGCTTCTCCTGCTAGTGACAATCAAGTGGTTTTATCCATTTTAAGCGATCCCAAAACCTTTAATGCGGTGTTATCCCAAGAGTCTCCGAATATTTTTGGGTTAACCTATGAAGGGTTAATTACAGAAAATCCTTTGACAGCAGAAAAAGAGCCAGCTTTGGCAGAATCTTGGGACATTTCTGATGATAAGTTAACCATTGTTTTTACTTTGCGAGAAGGATTAAAATGGTCAGATGGTCAACCCTTAACAGCGGATGATGTGGTTTTTTCTTATAATGATTTATATTTGAATGAGAAGATTCCTAACAATTATCGAGATGGGTTTCGAGTGGGTAGTAAAGGGGATTTCCCTACCATTAAAAAGTTAGATGATCGACGGATAGAATTTAAAATTACCGAACCCTTTGCACCCTTTTTAGATAATGCGAGTGTTCCCATTTTACCCGCTCACATTTTACGCAAAACTATCCAAGAAACGGACGGTGAAGGAAGTCCTATATTTTTATCTACATGGGGAACCGATACCCCACCAGAAGATATTATTGTGAATGGTGCTTATAAACTCAAAGAATATGCTACCAGTCAACGGGTTGTCTTTGAAAAAAATCCTTATTATTGGAAAAAAGATCAACAAGGAAATCAGTTACCTAATATTGAGACAGTTATCTGGGCCATTGTCGAATCAACTGATACTTCTTTGTTACAATTTCGCTCAGGAAGTTTAGACTCTATTAGTGTCAGTCCTGAATATTTTTCTTTGTTAAAAAGTGAAGAAGAGCGAGGCAATTTTACCATTTATAATGGGGGTGCTGCTTACGGAACTGTATTTATTTCTTTGAATCAAAATCAGGGTAAAAGAGAAGGTAAACCATTAGTTGATCCTGTCAAAGCTGAATGGTTTAATAATGTTAATTTTCGGAAAGCCGTTGCTTATGGAATTGATCGACCACGCATTATCAATAATATTTATCGAGGGTTAGGTAGTCCCCAAAATACACAAGTTTCTGTGCAATCTCCTTACTATAATACATCAGTAGAAGGGTATGATTATAATCCTGAAAAAGCAAAAGAATTATTGTTACAAGAAGGATTTACCTACAATTCAGAGGGTAAGTTATTAGATAGCAAAGGAAACGAAGTGGAATTCAATTTAATTACGAATGCAGGAAATAAAATCCGAGAAGCAATGGGGGCGCAGATTAAAGAAGATTTAGGAAAATTAGGAATGCAGGTTAATTTTAGTCCCTTAGCGTTCAATGTTTTGGTTGATAAACTCAGTAATTCCTTAGATTGGGAAGCGCATATCATTGGATTTACAGGCGGAAATGAACCCCATTCTCCTAATATTTGGTACACCGACGGGAACCTACATATGTTTAACCAACAACCCCAACCTGGAATGAAACCTATTACTGGAAGGGTGGTGTCAGACTGGGAGAAAAAAATCGAGCAGTTGTATATTGCTGGATCTCAAGAACTGAACATGGATAAACGCAAAGAAATCTATAACGAAGCACAAGCATTAGTATCAGAATATTTGCCATTTATTTACTTAGTTAATCCTTACTCTTTAGCTGCAGTTAAAAATCGCTTTGATGGGATTGAATATTCTGCTTTAGGGGGTGCTTTTTGGAATATAGAAAAACTATCAGTTAAGGAAAATAACTAATACAAATCTCAAAAGTTATTAGAGACTTAACCTGTCATTGCGAGGGATTAGGACATAATAATATTATGTCCCTACAAATGAACTCTCGTAGGGATTTAACATTGTTAAATCCTTCTCCTCATTTTCTCACAACTGAAACCTGATTTCTATATAAGCTCAAAAATCAATAATATCCTTATCTAAAATGCCAGCTATTTTTCAAATATAATCGAACTACAAATTTAAGTTTTATCGATAACTTTTTTCCATTCTTCCAAAATAAAATAAGGGACTTTAATGGTACTAACATCACCATCCTTTAGCGGTAATTCTAGTAACCAAAAATTATTACTTTCTAACTTATCCAAAATCCCATTAAAATTATACTGTCCCATATTGGGGGAAAATGCGTCTTTATCACTAGCAAATACGTCAGGAACCTTTATCGTTAAATCTTCTCTAATTTTTAGGGTTAATGGTTGGGGATGTTCAAACTCAAATAAATCAGGAAACCCCACTAAACGTAAATTAAGGGTCGGTTGATTATCCCCTTTTATCTCCTTAAAAAAAATTAATTGCCAAGGATTTTTAGCTTGATCTCGCCAAGTTTGTATGGATTTATAAAGTAAGATATTAGGGGGTATTTTGCTTTCTCGTACAACAGCATAAACAGGTTGTACAAATAATAAACAGATCAACCCCAAAACTAAGATTAATTTAGAAAGTTTTTGACTCATTTTTGTCCTGATTAAACCATTAAACATTGCCACATTTTTCATTCGCGGGAACCGCTTCCATCATCTTTTTAGGATGAGGTAAATTAAGATTATTCATAAACGTGATAAACTGGTTGCGATTGCGTCCAACAAAACGAGGATTATATTGTTTTTCCTCCCCAATGGTAGACACCGTATGACCCCGATAATCATGGCCAGGATACACTAAAGTTTCATCCGGTAAACTAAACAATCGTTGCGTCACCGAATCATATAAAGTCCCTGCATCCCCACTTTGAAAGTCCGTTCGTCCACACCCTCGAATAAATAAAGCATCCCCTGTCAAAATCGCCTTGTGGTTCACTAAATAAGCAAAATGACTATCCGTGTGGCCAGGAGTTGCGATCGCCTCTATAATAACGTTTCCTAACTGTAAAATTTCTCCATCCTTCAAAAAACGATCGGCACAAGCAATCTGAGCATTTTCGGGAACAATCCCTAAACATCCCGTCATTTCTCGTAATTTTGCCGTTCCTGTGATGTGATCCGCATGAATATGGGTTTCTACGCAATATTTTAACGTTAATCCTAACTCATCTAGCAGTTGGCGATCGCGGTTCACTTGTTCCAAAACCGGATCAACTAATAACGCTTCTTTCAGGGTGCGATCGG
Organism: Crocosphaera sp.; assembly: GCA_030065205.1. Taxonomy (GTDB): domain Bacteria; phylum Cyanobacteriota; class Cyanobacteriia; order Cyanobacteriales; family Microcystaceae; genus Crocosphaera. The sequence goes on along the minus strand of JASJDN010000002.1, from coordinate 47,194 downwards.
CGATTAAATAGGTATAAGTAGATGATTCTTCATCGAACAATTGACGAAAAAGCATGATCTCATCTCAATTTTCTGAATAAAAATATTTTAACCATGTTAATTTTAGCAATGATTTGGGCATTCTAGACCTATAAGGATTCAGCCTCTACCTCCTTTTTTATTTTAGTCAATCCCATGCTAAAAATTAAGTTATTTAATCCGCAACATCCCCTAGAACATCAGGAACTAGAATTAAGTGATCATCGACTTAAAGATGATGGCTGTTTAATTGGTAATTCTCCAACTTGTGGGTTAATGCTTCCTAGTGTTAAAGTCCAGGAAGTGCATGGTAAACTTTTTACGGATCAAGGTAAATACTACTTTCAAGATTTAACTGAAAAAGGAATTACTCAATATAACGATGAAGCGGTTAATAACAAGAAATCCTATGTCTTAGAAACCGATGATATTATTCGTATTGGTGAATTTGTCTTAATTGTAGATGGTTTACCCGTTAAAAAAAAATCTAAATTTAGAAAAAGTAAAAATCAAAAAAATGGTAGTTCATCTAATAAAAGAGGTTTACAGAGTATTAAAGCCTTAACCAGAAGAAACCGCCGTTCTACCGATAAGAAAACAGAAACACCAGCAAAATCCAATCAGATTACCATCGACCCCAAAACCACTTTAAATAACTATCCACCTCAACCCATTTCTCCCCCTACAAATGCCTCTAATGGAACTGCTGTTTCTCCCCCTTTACCTACAGCTAAAAAAGAAACTAAAACTCCCCCTAAACCTGTCGAAAATCCGACTACGACCCTTCAAGTTAAACCCCCAACTTTAGACGGTGTTAACTGGTGGGATAAAGGCAAAATAACCGTTCGCTGTCTCAATATTATTGAAGATACAAATGACGTTAAAACCTTTCGCTTTATTGGCAAGTCTCCCACCTTATTTAATTATAAACCGGGTCAATTTGTCACCCTAAATCTTAACATTAATGGTAAGCCAATTAAAAGAGCTTATTCCATTTCTTCTACCCCTTCCCGTCCCCATACCTTAGAAATTACCGTCAAAAGAGTCCCTGCACCGGCGGATGTTCCTGATGCACCGCCTGGGTTAGTTTCTAACTGGTTACATGACCATCTTAAGGTAGGGGATGAAATCACTTTAACTGGTCCATCCGGTAAGTTTACTTGTGTGGATAATAATACCACTAAATTGTTATTTATTTCTGCTGGAAGTGGCATTACACCCATGATGTCTATGTCCCGTTGGGCCTTAGATACGGTAGCAAACCGAGACATTATGTTTGTTCATAGTGCTAGAAGTCCAAGGGATATTATCTATCGAAAAGAACTCGAAGCAATGGCAGCCAATCATAGTAATTTTCATCTCGCATTAACCATTACGCGAGACGCAACAGGTGATCCTTGGTGGGGATTTCAAGGCCGTTTAAACGAGGTTTTATTACCTGCTATTTGTTCCGATTATAAAGAAAGAGTTATTTATGTTTGTGGTCCCGATGGCTTTATGAAAGGGGTAAAAAATTTAGTCGAAGCATTAGGGTTTCCGATGGAAAACTATTATCAAGAAAGTTTCGGAAGTTCTAAGAAAAAACAATCACCTTCAAAAGAGAAAAAGGATAATTCATCTGTTGTTGAACCTCCTAAAAATACCAGCAGCAATGGTCATTCTGCCACAGCAAAACTGGCTAAGGTCTCTAATAATAATACGTCTTATCCTGTGGTTTTTGCCAAGTCAGGAAAAGAGGTTCTTTGTGATGAACAAATGTCTTTATTAGAGTTAGCTGAAGAAGAAATGATTGAGGTTGACTCTAGTTGTCGCAGTGGAGGATGTGGGAGTTGTAAAATAAAGAAACTAGAGGGAGATATTCGTTATGAAGGTGAAGCGGATGGTTTAGAATCTAGTGACCAAGAAGACGGCTATATTTTAGCTTGTATTGCTTATCCTCAAGGGAAAGTTGTTATTGATGCTTGAAGAAGGCAGGAGATTTTAATATACTCAATACTTACTTATTTGTCATTCCGAGGAACGAGGAATCTCTGTAACGTCCTAATACTAGATCCGCTTTAGATAGTGAGAAAATGACCAAGAGGATTTAACAGTGTTAAATCCCTACAAGGGTGGATTTGTAGGGACATAATACCATTATGTCCCCATCATTCCTCACATATCATTACTGATTGCTATATTGTAACATCCTCAACATAATAAATAGTGCTATAAAAAACTTAGTAAGGTGGGCATTACCCACCCTACCTTTGTATTATATAACTCACGTTAATTTAGCTTTTCTGACTTTTTTTGCCCTTTAAAATTAAACTGGAACCTCCCATTAATAAAAGACCCAAAATAGAGACAGGTTCAGGGGTTGTAGCAGCTATTTCTGCGTTTTGGAACTCTTCAAATTCAAAGACAAACTCCTCATTTTCTGTCAGTATAATTAGCTCATTTTCTCTAAGATATTCAATAATTTCCCGCAATTCCGGTTTAATGAAAGAGAGACCAGAAAAATTATTATGATAAAAATTAGCTGTTCCTTCTAAGAAATCTGTTTCTAAAATTGGGGCTGTTAGGTTAGTCCCATCAGAAAAAGTTACGTTAATGTTTCCATTAACATAATCACGTCCCAAAGGCGTTCCAGTTCCCGTTGAAGCTTGATCAAAGTCAAAAGTATAGACCACAGTTTCCCCTGGTTCAAACCCATTCAAATTGCTAGTAAATTCGCGATCATTAATTATATTATTTAGGTATGCGTTCACATCTGAAAAGTCTGGGGGAGTTACATTAAATCCAGTTGCATCAATGATTGCATTGGAACCAGCAAAATCAAAAGAAAACGACTCAAGGGTGATATCTTCATCTGCTGTAAAAGTCAAAGTTACAAAGTTACCAAATTCTACATTACCAGGTACTCCAAAAGTCGCTGAACCTCTAATATTAGCTGCTTCTGTCTTAACAGAAATACTGGAAATTACTATACCCGTAATACTCGTTACTATTAATTTATTCAAGAATTTCATGTCAGTTACCTCATGGCATTTTTTCTAATAATGCTAGATAAGGTCTATACTGTTGTCAATAGATTTTTAGGGTTTTTAGGAACTTTATATTAAACTGTAATTAATCTAAGAAAAAGGAAGATTTTTGAAATAAAGAAGATAAAAATAACAAAATAAAAGCTATTTTACCCAAAAAACTCTTACTTTGATTGATTTAAGAAAAATTATATCAACTGATTTTATGAAGTGCTTAAATAACCTAAGTTTTGGAAGATAAGACCAGTTCTCAAAAATAATTAGAGAAATAACACACTATCGTTAAGAATGTAGCAGTAACGGAATCAAGTAATCTCTATGTCTAGAATAGATTGCTTCGGGGGATTTTCAATAAAAATCAAAGTTTACTGTTTGTATTATACCAAATCCGATTGTCAAAACCTCTTTATAGTTTTGCTCTCCATCCTCCCCCACTCCCCACCCTTCCCACACTTCCCACACTCCCCAACTAGCAAGATAAAAGGGGTATCTAAATCGGATTTGGTATTACCCCTCGCAATGACAACTTAATTCTTAAAAAAAACCCACCCTCACAAAATGAGAGTGGGAAAAATTTTACATTGATAATTGATTGGGAGATTGACTTTCAGCTAGGGTTTCTTGAGGTTGATTAGACTTCAGAAAAACGTATAAATTAGGGATCATATATCCTTTTCGTTCAAAACGAACCATCATCGCTTCTTTAACCCCATATTCCCGATTAATATCGCTTAACGCTTGATATAAAACCTGTCCGGTGGGATCTCCTTCAATTTCAGGATCGGGGTGGAAATAGTAACCATAATTAGGTTCTACAATCGCAACATTAGCCTGACGATCTACTTTAATAAAGTAATCTTGATCCTCAATATTGGATTGAGCTAAGCTGGTTAAGTTTAAACCAAGAACGGTTAAAGTGGTGATGGCAAAAGCAAGGGCAATGGCAGGAGCAACTATTTTCTTTAACATGAGGAATTTATTGAGTGCATTAATACTTCGCGGGTGATAATGATCAACCCGTGTTATTTCTCATGTTAACTTAATAAAAGTTAATATTAAAGAAAAATAAAATATTAGTTCTGACTTCTGACTTTGTTAACCTACGCCACCAAACACCTCGATATTATCAAAGGCACAAACAGGAGACGCATGGCCAACGCGAATCGCTTGATTCGGTTCTCCTTTTCCACAGCTAGGCGTACCATACATTCCCATTGTCGAGCGATCGCCGAGTTGGGATAAACTACGCCAAAATTGGTTAGTAATGCCCCGATAATTAGGATTTTTCAGGGTTTTAGTTAACTTACCATTTTCGATGAGTTTGGCATATTCACACCCAAATTGAAACTTATTGCGATAATCATCAATGGACCAGGATCGGTTAGACTCCATATAAACCCCTGATTCGATGTTGCTGATCATTTCATCAAAGGAAGTGTTACCCGGTTCGAGGTTAATATTAGCCATGCGATCGATGGGGGGACGATTCCAGGAAGAAGCCCGTAAATTAGCCACTCCTGGCACGTTTGAGCGAATTTGACTTTCTTTACTGCCTAAACCCCGTAATAATATCCCTTCTTTAATTAAATATTCACGGGTGGCAACATTTCCCCCATCATCAAAGCGATAACTGGCAAATTGTCCCGATACCGAAGGATCAAAGGTAACATTCATCAGAGGGGAACCATAGACTAAGTGACCAAAATCTTCTAATTTAACAAAACTTGATCCGGCGTAGTTACGTTCGTCCCCTAAAATGCGATCGAGTTCTAAAGGATGACCAATACTTTCATGTATTTGTAACATCATTTGGTCAGGGGCCAGCACTAACGTTGTGGTGGTGGTGGGACAGTCGGAGGCCGATAATAATTCTAGGGCCTGTTCCCCAATTTTTTGAGCGCGGGCTAAAACTTCCGTTTCCTCAAGACATTCCATCCCTCCTTGATAAGAACGGGCGCTCAGTCCATTATCAGTACGTTTTTGAATGATATTGCCATCTTGTGCTGTTGCGGTGTAGTCTGTGGTGATTCGTAGGAATTTTTGATAAGCATCGGACCCGTTACTGCTAATCAGTTGTATTTCCGTTTCCACCAAACGAGCGATCGCCGAGGTACTAACAATTTTATCGTTAACTTTCAGGGTTTCATTAACTTTCAGTAGCAGATCATTAATATCTTTGGGACTGAGAACATCTAGGGGTTGAATATAAGGAGAATGATAATTTCCTACGGCTTTCGGGCGTTGTTCTACCGTAAAAGGATAAATACCCCATTCAGCAGCCGTTACCGCTTGTTGATAGGCAATTTCAGCGGCCAGCTTAATATTTTCGAGGGTTAAATGATTAGTGGCACAATAACCCATCTGTCCCTTAGCTAACACTTCTACCATTACCCCTTTTGTTTGAGTGCGTCCGTTACTTTGGGGTTTACCATCCCTAACGTAGCGTAGGGTCGAGGTTTCCGTGACTTGGCGTAATCCGATCCAATCAGCCGGAACATGGATTTCCTTTAACCAGGTTTCTAGGGTTGGGGTCATTGATGTCTAAATATGCCTTTAATTTTTTACTATTTTAAGACAATTGAAAAATAAAGGTAACTAAATCCCCTTTACCCAAAGAAATGCGATCGCCGGGTCGTAGACGATGACGGTTTCCTGGGGGTAAGGCATTGTAATTAATGTAAGTGCCATTGGAACTACCGACATCTTCGATATAGAAAATTCCCGCTTCGTTACGAATATCGGCATGAATGCGAGAAACCACATCAGAATTAGGCAATCCTGACACATCAAGATCCGGGGGAATTTGTTCATTGGGTTTCCCCACATGAATAATCTCTAACCCTTGGGGAAGTTCTAATGTTGTATCCGTTTGGACATGGAGTAAACTCGCGGTTTGGGTTTGTAGTTGAGTCCTTGCGCTACCTGTGGGGGTTGGAACGGGTGGCGGGGTAACCGGTAAACTGCTAGGAGGTGGCGGTGACGTTTCTGCTTCTGATTCTGTAGACCCTTCAAAGGGGTATGCAGCCCCACATTCCCCGCAAAACGTGGCATTACTGAGCAATGGCTGACCACAGTTACCACAATTGACTAACTGGGGAAGAGGGGTAAAACAGGCTTCACACTGGACTGCCCCATCGGGGTTTTCATGTTCACAATTTGGACAAGTAACCATAATCCACTATTTCAAAAATGTTAATAACCCATAACTCTTGTCTCCCCTGCTTCCTCTGCTTCCCCTGCTTCCCTTACCTTATTTAACCAGTAACCTTGTTTGTTATCTAAGTATTCAACTCCGCCTCGGCTGCCTCATCTAACAACCATAATAGTTCTCCTTGGGGTTTGACTGCCTTAGCAGGGTAGAGGGTTTCATCGCCGTCAGGGGAAAAAATTTGAGCCAATGCGGGGCGTTTATTTTCTCCTGCTACTAAAAACATGACACAACGGGCGTGATTGATTAAAGGATAGGTAAAGGTTAAACGGGGTTGTCCGTCCTTATTACCTACGGTTATCAAGCGATCGCTGACGGTTAGGGCTTCGGTTTGGGGGAATAAAGAAGCGGTATGACCATCGTCTCCCATTCCTAATAGGATAATATCAAATGCGGGAAATTCCCCTGCTTTGACCCCAAAAAACTGTTTTAATTCCTGGTCGTGGGTTTGAGCGTCTACAGAGGGATCGTTACTCCCCGTAGGCATGGGATGAATATTAGAAGGGGGAAAGTTTACCTGATCTAACCAAGCGTCACGAGCCATTTTCTCGTTACTATCGGGATGATCTGCCGGAACGTAACGTTCATCTCCCCAAAAAATATGAATTTTTTCTAAAGGTAGGGATTTTTGAGCTAAAGCTTCATAAAGAGGTTTCGGAGTGCTACCACCGGCTAAAGCGAGGGTAAATTTTTCTTGTTGTTGTAGAGTCGTATGAATTTTGTCGACGATTAAATCTAGTGCGTGAGCAATGAGAGCTGGTTTATCGGATAATACTTGTACTTGTGTCATTCCTAATGTATTCTCGTCGAAGCAACTTTTTAGCAACGTTTAGACTATCATTGTAGAGACTACCGTTGTATACCTTGCGGATTTCCCCTAAATCTTTTAAGCTCGTAGGCCAGGTTTAACAGTGATATCGTTGATTCATTAGCGATTTGGTTAAGTCCGTTATAAAAACTCCCGCACCTCATAATTGAATCTTTTAGCAATCAGGGTAATTTCTCTGTTGGCTGTTATCTTTAATGAAATGCTATCTACAAACTGATAAAAACGATGAATTATCCAGCATTTACGTCTTTAGTTCTCAAACTGATTGGGGTAATCTTTATCCTATCTTCCTTATTAGATTATGTAACCCTCGCCGTTCCTCCTAATTTTGGGAGTCAATCATGGCAAATTGGCATAGTCACCAGTATTGTTGACCGAGGTGTGGTACCTCTGGTGGGTATGGGTTTTATTTTAGTGGGCTATATCATTGATGGGATGGCCGATGCTAACCCGTTAAAAAAATCGGGATTTAATCTTAAATTTCCGGTGTATATCCTAGCTGCTCTTTTAGGGTTAGTATTTTTGTTGATGGTTCCCTTACACCTCAACAACCTCAATATTGCTAAACAAGATGCGTTAGAACGGATTCAACAAGGGGCCGGTCAAGGGGCCGAACAAATTCAACAGTTCTTAACCCAGGTGGATACGCTGTCTAGAAACCCCGGTCGACTCGATGAACAGATTCAACGACTGAACCAAGCGGTAGAAGCCGGTCAAGTTCAAGGACGACAATTGAATGCTCAACAGTTAGAAACCCTCCGTCAGCAACGGGAGCAATTACAAGGATTACGAGATTTAGCGAAAAACCCTGAAGAATACAAAAAAAGAACTCAGGAGTTGAAAAATCAATTAGAAACTCAACTGCTTGAACGTCGTAAACAAGCTGAGGGTCAAGCCACCACCCAAGCTCTTAAGCAAAGTCTTCGCATTGGTTTAAGTAGCTTAATGTTAGCCATTGTTTACAGTGTGATTGGTTGGATTGGTTTAAAATCCGAAATTAGCAGTCCTAAAGGTCCCAAAGCTGCCCCTCGTCCAAAAGTGAAACGTTAATTTGAGATAATAGTAGATTATTTAGATAGGAAGATAGGGAGAAATAAAACTCTCTATATCTTCCTATATACCTGGATTAAGTTGATTAAATGGTATAATGTCGCCACAAACCTCTTATCGTTGTCTGCTGAGCTTGTAGGTTGGGTAGAGGAACGAAACCCAACAATATAAAAAATGATACTATCTATTGTGAATTCAAGAATCCCTCGTTATAGCGACGTAGTAGCTTAACGAGTGGAGTATGTCAACCTTATTAATTTAATGATGTTGGCTCAGATTCTGATTCACTAATGATTTGATTGTAGTTTTTGATAATAGTTTGTGTCTGGGGGTGATTCTCTCCTAATGTTTTTAGAGCTATAGTCATTGCCTGTTGGTAAAATGATTTAGCTTTTTGGGAGCTTCCTTGAACATCAGATAAACCCGCCAAATTATTGAGGGTCGTCGCCACCAATGGCTGTTCTTCTCCTAGTGTTGTTTTGGTTAACTCAAGTACCTGTTGAAAAAGTTCTTCAGCTTCAGAGTATCTTCCTTGATAATATAAAATTGAAGCTTTCTCATTTAATCTTTCTACTTCTTTTAATTGTTCTGAGGAAAAAGCTTCAGAGATAAGTGGTTCAATTATTATTTCTGGAATCCTTTGAGAAAAACTAAAAGATTTAATCAAGTCAAACAAATTTTCCCAGAAAGACATTCCCTTAACCCCATAATTATTCATTAGAAAATCCTTGAGCATTCCTTGGCTAAAATTTTGTTGCATAAACGTCTTTGTTCATCAACTATTCTAGTGCCTAGTTGACAGGGTGACAAGAATTAGATTTGTCCGAAAATTAAATTTGCGGCAAAAAAGAGAAGCAAATCTAGATACTTCCATTACAATTAATGACCAATACTTTAGAATACACTCGTCAACATCCTCCCTTAGCCAAGCAAATAATAGGTTAAACAAGGCTATCTAAAAACTCAGTGCGGTCGCTGATTTTGTAGGTTGGGTAGAGGAACAAAACCCAACAACATAACAACAACATAAAAATTATTCTATCTCATTTCAAGTGTAAGGGACTTAATAACATTAAGCCCCTACTGACTCGGAGACTTCGTTATTGACTCCCTGCTAAAATAAGTTGTTGACGATGAACTTTAATCAACTGTAATTCCATCCCAGATGTTGTTTCTAACATCAGAATAACCTGTTGGGGTTGTAGCATGGTTCCGTCATTGCGACAACTGCCCCGATAGCGCAAAATAGCATCATCATCTTGACAAGATTCTAAGGATAAATAAGACAGGCGATCGCGTAAATTGACGATTTTCTTTTTACCTGATTTCGTAGTTTTCTCCCAGTTAATTTCTGAACTATCTAAGACCTTTTTAATCCAACTTTCCCAAGTCTCCTGACTAATCATGTCTTCAGTTTGGACAGTAATTAAATACTCGGCTTCCTCTAATAAACGCGTCGCTGCAGTAGAATTCACAGGAACTTCTTCCACCTTTAAAATAGGGATTTCTGAGGGCAACTCTTTCTCTAAAGCGCGACGAAATGCTTCAATATCCATCACTTTTGTTAACTCAAAATCCACAATTTCCCCACTACTGGTAACACCCAACGTTAACGCATTGGCAATGGAAATTCGCGGGCCTGGATGATATCCCCCCGTAAAAGAGATAGGTAAAGCGGCACGACGCACCACCCGATCGAATAATCTCACCAAATCAAGGTGGCTAACCAAGGCCATTTCCCCAATTTTGCCGAAATAAACCCGAAACCTCTGTAACCGTGCTTGGTTGGGCTGGAAATGACCGCTAAATTCAGGAATAGCAGGGGGTTGGACTACAATATTATGACCGAAATCTAGGCCACACACCCCACAATGAGAACAGCCCTCAAAAGCACAGTCGGGAACGGTAGCAGATTCTAAAGCCTTCTGTAAGTCCTCTTGTAACCATTTTTTCTCAATACCGGTATTAATGTGATCCCAAGGTAAGGGAGCGTTGTATAGATCCGTATTTCCTTCAAAAACGTTCCATTCTCCCGCTTCTACCTGACGATATTTCCAGCTTAACCCAGCTTCTTCGATCGCTTGTTCCCACGCTTCATAAGCTTGTTGGGCATTTTCCCACCAGGAGTCCATCCCGGCACCCAATTCCCAGGCGCGACGAATCACAGGGGATAACCGGCGATCGCCTCTGCCAACAAAATCTTCCATGGCCGAAATTCTCACATCGGTATAATTGGCTTTGACACCGCGAACGCCTCGAAAGGCTTCTCGTAATAGTTCCTGTTTGCGCTTAAATTCGGCTGTAGACACGGAATGCCATTGAAACGGGGTATGAGGCTTAGGGGTAAAATTAGACACCGTAATGGTGAATTGTAGGGGCTTACGGCCTTTAATTCGACATTCTTGCCGTAACCAGCGTACTGTTTCCACAATACCCAACACATCGACATCGGTTTCTCCCGGTAAGCCGATCATAAAGTAGAGTTTAACCTTATCCCAACCCTGTTCAACGGCGGTTTTCACCCCTCGCAATAACTCTTCATTGGTTAACCCTTTATTGATGACATCACGCATTCTCTGGGTTCCGGCTTCTGGGGCAAAAGTAAGCCCTGACTGACGGTTTCCTCCGACAATGTTGGCGATATTTTCATCAAACCGATCAACCCGTTGACTGGGCAAGGAAAGGGTAATATTTTCGTCTTTGAGACGGTTTTTGATCTCGGTTCCCACCGCAGGGAGGGCTAAATAGTCGGAACAACTCAAAGATAATAAAGAAAATTCATTATGGCCGGTTTCCCTAATCCCCCGTTCGATGGTTTCGATCACCTCTTCGGGTTGTACATCCCTTGCCGGGCGGGTTAACATCCCGGGTTGACAAAAACGACACCCTCGCGTACAACCCCGTCTAATTTCTACCACTAAGCGATCGTGAATGGTTTCGATAAAGGGAACTAAACCAATGGCATAAGCTGGCATAGGGGGAGAGACACGGCGTAAAATTCTCGGGGGAACATCAGGCCGGTTGGGAATCACTTCTCCTGCTTCTGTGACGTCGTAGAAGCGAGGGACGTAAACCCCTGGAATTTGGGCTAAATCTAATAATAATGCCTCTTTACTCAGGTGGTTTTCTTTACCCTGTTCGAGAATTAAACCAATTTCTGGTAATAATTCTTCCCCATCTCCTAAAGCCATAAAATCGAAAAATTCGGCAAAGGGTTCGGGGTTAGAGGTAGCGGTTTGTCCCCCGGCAAAAATTAAGGGATAATTGCCTGAGTCTCTCTCTTTCCAGGTTAAGGGAATTTGAGCTAAATCCAACATTTCGAGAATATTGGTCGCCCCTAGCTCATAACTAAGATTAAACCCTAAAATATCAAAATTGGTGAGGGAACGACGGGATTCTAAGGCAAATAAAGGGGTTTTTGTTTCTCGTAATTTCTGAGCTAAATCGGGGGCCGGTAGGTAAGTGCGATCGCAAAGTTGACGGGGTTGAGTATTGAGGATATTGTAAAGGATGATGTGACCTAAATTAGAGGCTCCCAGTTCATACACTTCTGGATAAGTTAAAACCCAGTGTACCGTTGCTTCGGTCCAAGGTTTATGTTTAGCTCCTAATTCGTTGCCCAAATAACGGGCAGGTTTATTAACATCTGGAGTGAGCAGTTTTTCAATAGCGATAGTCACAAACAAACCTCCGGCACTTCCCTAAATCGTCTCATGTTTTTCTAATATACCGGAAGTGTGGAGGAGTAAGCCAACAGAGTAATGACTTCAAGCAGCTACGGTTTCATTAACTAATGATTCATAAGCTTGACGGGTTTCATAAATTTCTAAGGCTCTATCTAACTGGGTTAATTCAAAAATAATACGAACCGATGGTGACAAGGAACAAACGCTTAATTGTTTATTCAGACGTTGGGCCAGGCGAAATGCTGACACAATAGCCATAAGTCCCGCACTATCAATGAATTCTACTTGGTGCATATCCACCAAAAACTCTCTATTAGGGTTGTTGGTAACGAAATTGGTTAATTTTTGCTGAAAATTGTCGACGTTGGCCGCAGTAATGTAACCACTGGGTTCAAAAACGGCGATTCTTAAATTAATCAAATGACTCCCCATCATTGTTGTGTACCCTCAATTTCAAAATTTAATTTGCTTATGGTATGACCAAATTATAATCAGTTTTTTGTCAATTGATTCAGTTTTAATTCTTTCGATATTTTTTTTGGGAAATTAATCGAAGGTTAATATTCGGTTAATTTTTGTGACTGAATCATGCTTTTTGTTGAGTTTGGTTAAATCTAGGTTTTGGTCTATTATTTGGTAGATTTTACCCAAAATTAACCATAATTTGGCCGCTACGCTGTTGTACTTTATGAAGTAATGAATGACAGTTTAGCATCTTATCAGCTTTTTTGTAAAAAAATGTTAAGCAGGTTACAAAACCTAGAACCCAGTTAATGGTTTACTAAACATGGTCTCTATTGTTAAAAGATCGTAAAGATTATCAGTCCTGGAGCGTAGTAGAAGTATAGTTCTTCTCCACATTTACTAACTTAGCCTAAAATGCCCTGTTGTCAAGAGCGGAGAAAAATCTGTGAATCGGCCCCCTTTAATTCGCCAATTGGTGGAAAAAGCCCTCTATCTTAAACGATTAACCCCAGAAATCGAAATGGCCATCAACTGTGAGTTAACCCGTACTGGCTACATATCGGACGTTGACTACGAGGCGTTAGAATTACTAATGTCGGAAATGGATGAAGGACGGATTCGTTTTACTTGAGTTAAAGTTATCGAAAACAATGGGGTCGAAAACCCCGCCTTTGAAGGCGAATCGTTTTTAAGACGGAGCTTCGCTGTGGAACTTCTGACTTCGTTATTCCCTCATCCCCATCACCCACGTCAAAACCCCACCAGCGATCGCCATCACCCCTAAGCTTAATAATACCGGTTGTAACCCGAAGAAGGTTTCGGCAATACCAGCCAAAGCCAAAGGTAAAGATAGCGCAATATTAACGGCATTATTTTGTAATCCAAATACTTTACCACGCATATCAACGGGGGTTTCTGCTTGGATAATGGTTTGCATCGGAACTCCTACAAAAGCAGCGAATACCCCTAAAAATGTAGTCATCAAGAGGGTTAACCATAAACTGTTGATGGATAAGGATAAACCCACTAAAGAAACAGCCATTCCCACTGATCCCCATAACCCTAACTGATTATTACGAAACTGTTGTCCCCAACCCCCTAAAACAGCAGCCCCACAGCCCATACCTAAGCCACCAGTCGCCAATAAAAAGCCAAATTGTTCTGCTTTCATTCCTGGGATGGTTTCAGCCATGCGTACCGCTAAGACGGATAAGGCGGCAAAAATACAAAATAAAATCACCAACTGAACTAACGCATTGCGAACCCGACGATTCGCCCCTAAATAACGAATTCCGTCTTTAATATCCTCGAACACATGGGGCTGCTCTTTTTCATCCAGTTGCCGTTTTTCCCCCGTTTTCAACAATAAAAGGAGTAACCCGGCCATAAAATAGGATGCACCTACCATAAAGGCTTTTCCTTCTTCCCAAGAAAAGCCAAAATTTTCAGCAAAATGAGCGGCTACTTCTAGTAAGGGGTCTCCGATGGCAAAACCGACGATGGTCATGGCCATCATAGTCGTAGTAAACAGAGAATTAGCCGATAGTAAATGACGGCGTTTGACCAATAAAGGAATAGTTGCTTGTTCTGCGGGAGCAAAAAATTGGGTAATGGTGGAATCTATTAGGGTTAACACCAATAAAATTAAAAAACCCAAGGGCAACAAAAACGCCTCTTGAGTTTGATTTTGCCAACTCCGTAACCAGTGAGGTAACCAAGTGAGGTTTAGGGTTAAGGTATCTCCGTCAGATAACCAAAGTAAGGGCGGAATAATAAAAACAAAAGCGGCACGAATAAAGTTAGAGATGACTAACACCCCTTTTTTCGACCAACGATCCACATATACCCCGGCCAAAGAACCGAAGAAAACCGCCGGAATGGTAAAAGCGATCATAATGGCCGATACCCAACCACTAATGGGTTGATTTTCCCCCTGAAAATGACCCGCAATAAAGGCGATCATTAACACTAAATAAACTTTATCAGCCAGTTGGGAAAAGACTTGTCCTATCCAAAGAATTAAAAATTGCGGATTTTCCAACACCGGAGCAAACCCTTGACGGGGAGACTTTTTAGAGATATTGGTACGATCCATAGATTCCTCTGGGTTAGTAGTATCTAGGGTTTTATTAACAGGGGTTGGAGTGGTTTCAGAATCAGAAACTGTCATAATTTACTTTTAATTTTTTTCACACACCTAATAATCAACTAATCTGAGTTGGGAGTTCAGCGTTATGATTTTTTCGTAGCTGCACTAAAGAATGGATAATAGTTGGTTTTTACACTGTACTTTATTAAAATCAGCAGCATTATCTATGATAGTTTAGGAAGGGTTTGTTTCACAAATGCTTGCAAAATCTCTGTTCGTCTTGTTTGTTCAAACACCTGTTTGATTTTGGTTGAAAGTTTTTCTATATCTATGGTTTGATGATAGTTAAAATCAATGTCTTGTTCTTGGAAATATTCGATTAAACTTAAACCAGCCACACGGGTTAAATAGGCCGCACTAATACCTTGGGTTGCGCCTCCTGCTACATAAGTAATTGCGTTACTTTTTAATAAACCACTAATGGCATGGGTGGAGAGTTCAACTAACCCTAATTTTATCATTAATTTACCAATGGTTGCTGCTACGGTTTGTCCTTGAGATAGGGTGAATTTCTGTTGATAAATGCTGCTTAAATCCACTATCATTTGAGCGTTAATGGCAGCCGTGGCTAATAAATCTAGGGACGAAACCGGATTGCCAAAAGCTGCTGCTGCTGCTATCCATTGATATTTTTCCATCATGGGTACAGCCTTATTGTGTCTAATCTGATTTAAAATTCCTTTGGCTTGCTGTTTAATGGTTTGTGCTTCACGCCACACTTTACCTAAAATCAATTGCTCTCTTTCTTGGTTTAAAATCGATTCTATTCTATTGGTTAAAGGTGTGATATTAGGGGGTCTGGTTTCAGTCCATTCTTTATAGGATTTATCGTCTTGGTATTGACGAACTTTTAGAGTTTTTGGGGTTGAATTTATTGCTATCACACCATGAGGTGGAATAAGAGTTTTAACCCGTTGTTTAATTTGTTGTAAGACAATTTCTTGTTCTTCTAAATTATATTGTTCAGGTTGATTTAAAACTATTAAGCACCGTTGATGATTTTGATGAGATTGTTGTATAATTTGCCATTGACTTTCGGTTAAATCTGTGGTAATCAAGAAGATGATTAAGTCTATTTTCTGATTAATATTTTCGCAATCATTTTGTTCTAACCATTGAATTTGTTTAAAATCAATTTCTTGATTTAATAATAATTTTAAACCACTTTTAATTGTGTTAGATTGACTAATTAATCCCAAAGAAACAGATTGATCATTCAGTTTTTCGGGCAATATTTTTAACTTATTTTCTAACGCTAATAAATTAGATTCAGGGTTTTCCTGTTTGACGATTTTTAATATTTTTTCTCCATCAGAGATAGCCTTATTAACGTCTGCTATGGTTAAGGGTGAGATGGTTTGATAGACTGCTTTTTTAGGTTGTTTTTTTTGCCACCACCAAACCCCTGTCCCGATGGCCATGAGACTCAAAACCCCCCATTCTCCTACAGCAATGACTTCCTCATGGAGACTATCTCCTAACCATAATAAGAACGAAATGCCTAACCCTGCTACAAGAATGGGTTTTTTTACCTTAACGCTCATCGTTTTCCCTCAAAATTACCCTACTTTTCCTTGTGTTGATTGTACTCTTTTCGGGGGATTTTTTCAACGAACTTGAAACCTTGTAGGTTATTACAACTAGGATACTTGTGCTATAGTAATCATGAGCATTTTTCTATGAAAGCCAAGCGGTTTTAATGCGATTCCAAAGACTGGAAATTGAGGCTTTCATTTCCTTTTTAAAATACCATTGTTGAAACTCTTTTTCGTATTCTTCTCCTTCGGTTTGAAAAGTTTTAAATGTACTTAAAGCTAGGGGAAGTCCCAATAAAATCAAGATATATAAAGACCAAGACAAGGTTCCTACTGCCAAGAAATTAAGTAACATGACAAAGGAATTAATAATGGTATAGCGAATAAATTTCCGTTTTAGTTGTCTTTGACGATATTGATTAAATTCTTCCTTTTTCTTTTGCTGTTGTTTTTGCAATAACCAGTCTTTTTCGGCCAGTTGTAAAACGTCGACGTCAATATCTAATTCTGCCGCAATTTCCCAAAGTTGGGTACGGGACAATTCTTCAACGTCGGTTTTGCGAGCAATGGCCAAGTGTAAAATTTCTTGGACTTCCTCTTTACGGTAGGATTGAGGAGGTTGTACGTCAGAAGCAGACATATATCTTAAGGTAACTGGGTAGTAACTGACGAAAGGGGTTAAGTCGCTGCAATTGTAAGACCAAACGGGATCTTATTCAAGCTGCTACTATTCTATTATGCCTAATTTTTCAATGTTTTTGCTTCTACCGTTCTGTAATGATCATCAATGTGATCATAGGGTGGGTTAGACGGCCATAATGAACGATTATCACAGAAATATAAGAATCCGTCGTAACCCACCATTTTCAACTTTTTAATAAAATAGCTGACTAGGATAAAGATTCTAGAAACTTGTTGATTTCTTCTTCTAAGGTTTTGTAAAGTTTCGGAGTTTTATTAGCTAATTCTAGTATGGGTTCAAGTTCTAATTTATAAGCATAAAGACTTCGCACAACATGACGAAAACGACGAAATTCATCTAAAAACAGTTGAGTAGATTGAGAAATCACTTTAGGACGGACATCAGGTACTGTCAATGTCATTTGTTCTAATAATTGTTGATGCCAATTAGCCCCCGTCGGTTCCAGACAATCAATAAAACGAGCTATGAATTGAAAAATTCTTTCTACTCCTGTATAAAAACTCTGTAAACATAACGCGATCGCCATAATGAGAGCTTCTTGATAGGGTTGTGATGATGCTTCTTTTAATTGTTGAATGTAAGACTCGATTTTTGATATTGTTTCTTGAATTTCGATCAATTCTTGTTCAATTCGCTCTTTGATTTTCTCTTTTTTCAAAGTTCAACCCCCCTATCAATAGCTTGGCGAATATAAAGTTTAGCCTTTTCTGCCTCAACTAAATCAATAGGAAATTCATGCCCTTTTTCAATAGCAGCACCTGCCTTAAATATAGTATTGGGAGAGAGTCCCCATACAGCTAAGTCAATATCTGAGTAAGGAGATAAGTCTTCAACATTAAGCATTGAACCAAACAAAACAACTCGTTTAACCCCAAACTGTTTTTTTAGAATTTCTGCACTATTTCTAGCAATTTCCCAACCTTGTTGTTGTCTTTGCTTCATACTAGCTAATAATTCTCTTCTTTGAGATTGTGCTAGTTGTATTTGGCGAATAATTTCGGCTTGTTTTTGTTCACTAGAAATAGTCATAGAATTTTATCTTGCACCGTGTTTTTTAAGTAATTCCATTATCACTCTATTTCCACGCTCTTTTGCATGAGCAAGTGGGGTTTTGCCCTCTTTATCTCTGACATTAAGATTAGCACCATTAGCTATTAACATTTCAATTGCGTTTTTCTGATCACCAAAACGACTGTCTCTGTGTCCCATTCCATCCCAGATAACAGCTAAATGTAGAGGTGTTTGACCATATATATTTCTAATATTGACATCAGCACCATTAGCTATTAATAGTTCTATCATACTTGTGTAAGGCTCACGTCCATATAAATAGCTTCCCCTAACTGCTGCATAATGAAGTGGAGTGCTATCTTCTTTGTCTCGACTATTAACATCAAGTCCAAGATTAAGTAATATGGTAGCTATATCCTCATGATTATTCGAGGTTTCCTTCTTAGTGGCTGCATTATAAACAGCCTCATGTAACATACTTCCACTCAGTGAAGCTGTAGTATCAATAGTATTAATATCAGCACCACGCTCAATTAATAGCTGTACTAAATCTTTTTGTCCTGTTAAGATAGCAGAGCCAATCGCTGTAAAACGAGATTGCCCTTGAACATTAACATCTATTCCATAATCCAGTAAAAGTTCTACAATATCTTTGTGTTTTTGTCGAACTGCTTCAATAAGAGCCACACCAGTATCAAAGATTTGTCCATCGTCGGAAAGAATCAAGTTATGGGGTTTAATATCTCGGTGAATAATGCAAGGATCAAAATTATGTAAATAGTCAAGAATAGAGAGAACTTGTTTAGCAATATTTTTTACTTCTGTTTCTATCAACCTAAGTCCTTCTTCTATTTTTTGATTTAAGTTTTTTCCTGATACTAACTCTTGTACCAGATATAATTTATTGTCATCTTCTAATTGAAAATAATCAATATATTTAGGAATATTAGCATGATTTAATTGTTTTAAAACCCTAACTTCTCGTTCTAATAATTCTAGACTTTTAGCATCGGTTTGATTGTGTAAAGAAATGACTTTTAAAGCAACTTTTTTTCCTGTGTTTACATCTTCTGCTGCATAAGTTGTTCCCATTCCTCCCTCACCCAGTTTGTGAAGTTGTCTATAGTGTTCTTCTAAGGAATCTTTCCGATAGGATGGTATCATAACAGTTGTCTGATTATAATATGTTTTTTATTGTAGCAAAATTGTTAACAGCAAGTAGGGTGCATTAGGCAAACTCAAATTTTTGGGTATGAGCTATATTTTTTTATGCCGTAATGCACCGAAATGTAACTCATTAAAACTATGGTTTTCGGTGTATTACGCTCTGCTAATACACCCTACATATTCATTAATCTTTTAAAAATTGTTTTATTTCATCACTTAACCATTGTTTTTCTCGTCTGGTTAACAATTTTGACAAGTCACTAAGGGATGTTTCTTTAAAGAATAATTGTTGATTTTGCTTCAAAATAAAGCTAAATTTTTCTTCTATAAATATTTTTTGATTTCTATTAATTTTAAGTTGAGTATCAAATAATAAGCTCCTAATTAGGTTAGATATAAAATCACCAAACCAAGCTTCAAAACCCAACAGTAAAAAAGCAGCAATTATAGAATAATTAAAGTTTAGTATAAATGGTAATATGCTTATTCCTAAAATAACAAATTTTACTATTTTTAGTTTACTTATTTTTTTAAAAGGTTGAATCAATAATAAGAAAGCATAAATAAAAGTAGGAATTCGCCAAAAAATATTATAAGTAGAAATCGTAATAATCAAAAGTATTAAAAAGACAATAATATAAACAGTAATTCCGAGTACACCTAAAGCATAATTCCAGCGTTTACGGTTCAATGCACAGGGAATTTTAATAATTAATGCTTTTTTTATCTTAGTTAAACTAATTGAACTATATTTAGGTTTACCTAGATTCTTTTTAATATAGTCTTTTATGTTACCTTGTCCTTCTAAAACATTTAATGCTATTTCAGCATTCTGAAAACGATTTTCAGGATCAAACTCAATTAAAACATCTAACCATTGAGCAAACTTAGAAGATAGTTTAATCTCTTTTCTAAAGTTGATTTTTAATTTTTTCACAGGTAAATCTGACGGATTTTTACCTGATAAAAGATAGATTAAAGTTGCACCTAACCCATATAAATCAGTGGCTAAAGAAACTTTTCCACCGCTTCCTTGTTCCGGTGCCATATACCCTTTTGTCCCAATAAAAGTCGTCCCATAACTTGTCTTGGCAATTTGATCAGGGACAGCACCAAAATCAACTAAAAATATCTCTTTTTTATCGGTATAAATTAAATTTTGTGGTTTAATATCTCGATGAAAAACCGCTAAACTTTGTAAATAAATTAATATATTTAAAACTTGTATAGCAATATTTTTCACTTCTTTTTCATTAACTTTATTGATATTTTCTCGCCATTCAACTAAGTTTTTACCCTTGACTAATTCTTGAACTAAATAGAATTTCTTAAGTAAAATTCCTTCTTCTACAAAATCTTGTAAAGACTTTTGGGATGTGATAGGAAAATAGAAATTATCTTCATTATCACTAACAAAATAATCAATATATCGAGGAATTCTTGGATGGTTTAGTTGTTTTAGTATCTTAACTTCTCGTTTTTCAAAAAGATCAGCTTGTTTCCAATCAACATTATCTAAAGATAAGACTTTAATAGCAACTTCTTGAGAAGTTTGTATATCAACTGCTTTATAAGTAATAGCAGTTCCCCCTTCTCCCAAGCGATCGCCCATTTTATATCTTTTCCCTAGGATCACCATTACACCTGATACTCAAAATGACGTAATTGTTCACCAGCAATCTTATTGAATATTGCTATTTCTTCGGTTGATAATTCTTTTTTATACCGTTGAATACTAGAATCATTAATATTAGAAGAAAGTTTCTCAAATACAGGAGTTTTTATCTTAGTAATGGCATTATTAGAGTATTTACCTGGTTCTAATTGTTGAGGATGATAGGTTTCTCCAATAAAAGACATCATTGCTTTAATAGTGGTTTCTGGATCAGAGGCTAACGCTTCATATTTAACGTCTAAAATATTATCTTTATCCCCTAATTTTATACGACTATTAAGGCATTTTCGCCAATATTTTGCATAGCGTTTAACATCACTTCCTTGAACAACATTTTTATGGAATTTTGCAGAACAAAAACCATCTCGTCCATCTCTTACCATGTGAATGAATTTTGAATTAGGGAAATATTTAGTTAAAAAAGCTAATTGTAAAACGTGCTGAGGGGTTTTCTCAACATAATATTTAGCTTCTGGATACTCACTTAAAATCTCATGGGTGAAAACATCAAAAAACTCCACAATATCATGACAATTTTCCCGTAATTCGTTCATTTTTTTACCTTTAATTCCTTTAAATCTAAAGCTAAAAATATCCCGATAAGTAAAAAATGCGGTTTCATAACCGGGTCCAATTAAATAGGGATGAGAGGTTAAAATTAATTTAGCCAATGTTGTTCCACTTCTGGGCGCACCTAAGACAAAAATATGTTTTTCATTGGATGGTTGTTGAGGAAAACGCCAGATAATATTCTTGGGTAAATGGGAAGGATTTTTGATAAATTGATTAATAACTTGGGGTAGGGTCATTTATTTTATCCTCATTTAATACTATTAAAATACCGTTCTATCAATAAAATAGCAACAATATCATCAATGGGACGGGGAGGATTTCGCATTCCCTGGGGAAGCAGACGCATTAATCCTTGAGGGGGATACATTTCCCAATAGCGATCGCGTGCTTCTAGGGTACTATTTCGTTCGTCTATCATGGTAATAGGAATCGATATCAATAACTCGTTTTCTAAGCGTTTTTTCCACTGCTTCGAGGTGGTTTGATTTCCCATGACTAACAAATTAATAGAAAATTGCTCAATGAGAGTATTCAGGGTTGAAATAGCTTCAGAAGATTCGATAACTTCATGGTAATAAATATCACCGCTTTGATCAGTAACAGCAATACCACATTTATCCCTTCCTGGATCAAATCCTAATAGCTTTGATGATGTTTCTTGGTTCATGATTCTTCCTTAGTTTCGACAATAATCTCTCCATCTCTAACCCCTAATAATTTTAATTGAAGAGGTCCAATCGTTTTAGTATCTTTGATGGCAATTGCTCTTAATTCATCTAATCCTTCCTCTGATTTCTTAATTTCTTCTATAAAATCTACTATGGTTTTAAGTCTTCCATCTCCCACTTGAATGCCCCCTAAAACGCCAGAACGACGCGCCCGAAATTGGGTAGCAGAAAGTAATAAATCTAGTCTTTCTTGGATAATTTCATCGGTTAAATCTAACGAATCCATCGAAATAATAGCAATGGTTTCTCCCTCGCTAAAAATCTTTTGATTTAAAGCAATATCAGCAAAAACCCTAACTTCTTTTTCTCCTTGAACGTAGTTACCGGCTGCAATAATTCTGACGACATATTCTCTCCCGTCTTGCAGTTTTTCTACTAATTGTTGAACCTGTCCTTGTGTAATTTTAACCACTCTTTTATCTGATTTAATATCTTCTTTACCCACTAATTCAATGGCTGTTCTATTTGCTTTTCTTAGCAGTTCATCAACGACTTCAGTCCCCGCTTTAGCAACAACTATACGCACGGCACCAATGGATAATACTTGACCTCTAACAATGGCAATTTTTCTCTCTCGTAACTCTTGATAGGTTTGATAATACTGCTCTAGAATTGCAACTTGCCGTTGTAAATAACTTGATTCTCTTTCTAACTGCTGTAACTGAAATTCCCTTTCTTTGAGAGCTTGATCTTTTTCATTAATAGCTTGATCAAGTTTTCCAATTTCAGCATCTCTTCTATCAATTTCGGCTTGCAGGGTACTTTGTTGTTTTTCTAAACTTTGAAGGCGTTTTTGCCGTTCATTTAAAACACGAGTTTGCTCAGCGATTTGGGCTTTGCCTTTGGTTAATTCTTCATCTCGTTTGCTGATCTCTTGTTTAAGTTGTTTGATTTCTTCGTCAAGTTCAATTTTATTTTGTCGCAGTTCTTTTCTTTCATTAAGAAGGGTTTGAATATCAGCTTTTAATTGAACAGCTTGACTGGAAACTGATTTCAGTTGTTCTTTTGCTTGACTAAAATTTTCGTTAGTAGATTGTAACTTTTTTTCAACGGTTTGTTGCTCTTCTTTGGTTTGCTTTAGTTCTTTTTCAATTGCTTCCTTATCATTACCAACCTCCTCTAAATCAGCTTTCGCAATCCGTAATTGTTTTTGAATTTCATCTAATTGAAAAAGCCCTTCCCGTAGGGATTTACTAAAAGCTAGTAAAATCCCAAAAGTTAAGGCCGCAATTAAGGTTCCTGTAAAGACTGTTACCACTACGGCGGTTTGTTTGGGGCGCAAATTGCCAATGGTTAGTCTTTTTTTGCCAACTTTACTGCCTAAGCGATCGCCCAATGCTGCGATTAAGCCCCCTAAAATGAGGATCGATGCAATTAGGATATAAGCACTGGTCATTCGCTTTTTGGGTTAACAACAACGTTAGGCAAATTGCTGAGAAAGGGCAACTGGATTATGAACCGTAATTTTTTTCTTATGAATAGAAATCATTTCTTCTTGGCGTAAATCTCCCAAAAGACGAGTTACCGTCACACGGGTTGAACCAATAGCCTCAGCGATCGCTTGATGAGACAATTTTAAATCGATCCGAATCCCCTCAGGAGTCGGCACCCCAAAGTCCCGACATAAAATTAACAGAAAACTGACCAAACGGGAACCCATATCCCGGTGCGCTAGGGTTTCGATCATCATTTCTGTTTGTAAAATCCGTGAGGATAGACCCTGAAGCATTAAAATAGACAAATCTGGGTTATTTTTCAGAGCTTGTTCTACTTGTTCGATAGGAGACGACAGTAACTCCACAGGGGTAAAAGCCACCGCGTGGTAAAACCGATCAGAGCGTTGTCCCGTAATCAAAGACAGCACACCAAACACACTATTTTCTCTTAACAAAGCCACCGTAATTTCTTCCCCTGCTTCGTAAACCCGAGACAGTTTAACCGCGCCTTTGAGTAAAAAATAGACCCTTTCCGCCGGATCACCCGGAAAAAAGATCGTTTTCCCCCGATCAAAGGCTTCAACGACAGGAGGATAAGCACCGCCACCAATACGGCGGAATACAGCTGCTAAAGGTTGATCTTGTGGTACAGACAATTCCATTACACTTTAATACAACACCGAAAACATAAGGGGACTGATTATGATAACGATAATTTTGAGTCCCAGATAAAAACAACACTTTAACGTATCTTCAAAGGTTTTTGCTACATTTTGCTTCACAATAATTTTATTGGGATCATTTATCCCTGGTTCTGTCCCTGATTATAGCCACCATTATGAAAAAATGGGGGTTGATTCAGCAGAAATTTTGCCCATTTCTCAAAATAATTATGTTAGATTTAACTGGAAAGAACGCACTGGTTACGGGAATTGCCAATAATCGCTCCATTGCTTGGGGAATTGCTCAACAACTTCATAAGGCCGGAGCTAACTTAGCTGTTACCTATTTACCGGACGAAAAAGGGCGTTTTGAGAAGAAAGTCCGTGACGTGGTTGAACCCATCAATCCTTCGATTATCGTGCCTTGTAACGTCCAAAATGAAGGGCAGGTAGAAGAAACCTTCAAGGCCATTGCCGATACCTGGGGAAAACTCGATATTTTGATCCACTGTTTGGCCTTTGCCGATAAAGAAGGGTTAGGGGGTGACTTTAGTGCCATTCCTCGGGAAGCGTTTAATCAGTCCCTCGAAATTAGTACCTTTTCTCTGGGAAATATGGCTAAATACGCTAAACCTTTAATGACAGAAGGAGGGAGTATTGTTACTCTGACTTACCTAGGAGGGGTCAAAGTCATTCCTAACTACAATTTAATGGGGGTGGCGAAAGCTGGCTTAGAAATGAGTGTCCGCTATTTAGCTTCTGAATTGGGACCCCATAATATTCGGGTTAATGCTATTTCTGCTGGGCCGATTCGTACATTAGCTTCTTCTGCGGTGGGAGGTATTTTAGACATGATTCGTCATGTGGAAGCGGTTGCTCCCCTAAAACGAACGGTAACCCAATTAGAAGTCGGTAATACGGCCACTTTTTTATCGAGTGACTTAGCTAGTGGTATTACCGGTCAAGTAATTTATGTCGATGCCGGTTACGAAATTATGGGAATGGGTTGATTTAACCCTGTTTAGGCAGGGGAAGCAGGGGAAGCAGGGGAAGCAGGGGGAGCAGGGGGAGCAGGGGAAGCAGGGGAAGCAGGGGAAGCAGGGGGAGCAGGGGGAGCAGGGGGAGCAGGGGGAGCAGGGGGAGATAGGGGGAGATAGGGGGAGATAGGGGATACTGTTTCTAGTCTTCCCACACTCTCTACCTAAACTCACTCTCGATTAATTAATCGACCTTGAACTGACGGATATTGCTTTGTAATTCATCGGAGGTATCTTCTAGTTCCTTAAAGGAATCAGAAATGTGAGCCGTTTCTTGAGAAGTCTCCTCAGAAATAGCCGAAACAGTCGCCATTACTTGGGTAACAATCTGGAATTGCTGGGTTTGATTGGCAGAAGTTTGACTAATTTCAGTGACCAACTCTTTAATATTGTTGGTTGCGCTCACAATGGCACTGAGACTTTGCTGGGTTTCTCTGACAAGATTAGTCCCATTAACCACCTGAGCGAGTCCAATTTCCATCGCTTCAGTAACATCGTTGGTTCCTGTGCGAATTTCATCCACTAAACGACTAATTTCTGTGGTAGCATTAGCTGACTGATGAGCTAGAGAACGAACTTCATCCGCAACCACACTAAACCCTTTCCCTGCTTCACCGGCGCGAGTGGCTTCAATAGAAGCATTCAGCGCGAGTAAGTTGGTTTGAGTGGCAAAGTTTTCAATGAGGTTAACCACCTTGGTAATCTTTTGGAAGGTTTCTCCGAGACGCTTGATCTTTTTGGCTGTATCAGAAACAGTAGAGCGAATTTCTAGAATTTCATCAACGGTTTTTTCCATCAAAGAGTCACCGGATTGAACCGTTTGATTAGCTTCCTCAACGGTTTGTTCTACCTTTTTCGCACAACTGGCCACATCTTCCGTAGAAGACACCATCAACTCTAACTGAGTTAACGCTTCTTTTAGCTGCTCAACCTGGATATGGGCTTTTTCAGACAGTTGGGCTACCAAGTTACTATTCAAGTTAGAGGTATCACTCACCTTTGAAGCCGATACCTGAACCTGTCGAACCAACTGTCGCATACTTTGGATGGTGGTATTGTAGCCATCAGCGATGGTTCCGATTTCATCTTCGGAGAGGGGCGCACGAACGGTAAGATCCCCACGGAAGGACGGTTCTAACGCCCGAAGCACCCGTAAAGCTCCCTGTTGTAAACTTTCTCTTTGGGTCCGCTCCTTGTCTACTAACTCTGAGAGTTGTTCTTCTTGGGAACGTAATCGACTTAAATATTCTCCCACCTTCAGGGTAACACCGAGGTTGATGGCCACTTGTTCTAGGATAGCCTGTTCTGAATTTTCCCATTGACGAGGGCGATCGTTTTGAAAAACGCCTAACAGTCCCCACAGTTTTTCCCCATTAAAGATAGGAACCAACATATAAGCCTTGGTTTGGGATTTTTCTAGAAAGAAGAGGGGGAAATCATGCTCTGGGGTTTGATAAATATCGTTAACTTGCAAACTTTCTCGGCGAAGATAACGGCCCCCTTGATCATCTTGAATCTGACTATCTTTAACCTCAGCTAAGTCTGTATCCACTAATTTTGGCCAGTCGACACCAACCGATTCGATCATAAATCTTCCTGACCAATCAGAAGCAAAGCGATAAATAGCAACCCGATCCACTTTCAGAACTGATTGTAGTTCTTTGATGGCAAATTCCATCAATTTTTTGGGGTTGTTATTTTTCTGCATTAGTCCAGCAAAACGACCCATTAAACGGGATGAAAACTGCACCATAGCACTTTCCCGTTGGGACCGTTGTGATAATTCCTGATTGTTCTTTTGAACTTGCTCGAGAAGTTCTACTTGTTCAATGGCAATTCCCAGTTGAGGAACAATCTTCAACAATAAACTGAGTTCGCTACTTCTCCATTGTCGGGTTCCAGAGTTTTGATAGACAGAAAATAAACCCCAAAGTTTATTATTTCGGAAAATGGGAACAATCATATAAGCCTTGGCGTTATATTTTTCCAAGGAGCGCAGATAACAAGAAGAAAATCCTGCACTATAGATATCATTCACCACATTGAATTTTTTGCCCCTGGTGTAATCTCCCCCCTGAGTATTGATAAAATAGGTGTCTTGGTCAAAGGGAGACGTAGCTTGCATATATTTCAAGGTACACTGATCATGGGCGTTCATTTCCTTGCTAAATAGGCTTTGATCGGTGTCCTGAATTTCCATCACCGATACCCATTCTGGCGCAGTCGATTCAGCAACGACGGTTCCTGACCAATCAGGATTAAACCGATAAACTAAGACCCGGTCTACTGCTAGTAACTGTCGAACTTCTTGAGTAGCACTACGGAAAATATCTTGAAGTTTCAGAGAACTACTAATACGTTGCACAATATTAGCGATGGTTTCTTCTTGTTTTGCCTGAGCTTGCAACTCGTCTAAATACTGTTTTTGTTGAATGACACTGCTCAGTTGTAGAAGAATTTGTTCCAGAAATTCCAGGTCTTCTTCTTTCCAAATACGACTGTCAGATTGATAAAGATTGAAGATTCCCCAAAGTTTGCGCTCGACAAAAATGGGCATTCTCACATAAGCGTTAACGTCTAATTTTTCTAAGACTTCCATCAGACGTTGTTCTAACCCTGATTCCCTGAGATCGTTGACCACAGAGGATTGATTATTTTTATAGTTTCCCCCTTGACTGTTTTGTAGGTAAGGATAGGGGTTTTGAGCAAAAGCGGTTTGAAAACAAGACGATTGCAGGGCTTTAAACTCCTGATCAACGGGAGCTTCCACTACGTTTTCCCCACTCCAATCCCCATTAAAACGATAGATACTACTTCTGTCAACGTCTAATAATTTACGGGTTTCTTGGGCCGCAATCTCTAAGACATCTTCCACAGAGAAAGCATTTTGCATTCGTGCTGCCATCTGAGCTAAACTTCTTTGACGAAACACGGTTTTTTGTAGTTGGGCAAATTGTTGATTCTGTTGAAGACCAATACCGATTTGTAAACCCAATTGTCTGAGTAAATCAACCTCTTCTTTTTGCCATTTACGACAACCCGAATTTTGATAGACAGCTAATAAACCCCACAGCTTTTTGTCCGTATTCATATCCCCAACAAAAATGGGAGCGATCGCATAGGCTCTGGCTTCAAATTGTTCGAGTAAGGCAATATGACACCCTTGATGTCCCACATTATAGATATCATCCACGGCAAAACATTCACCGTGTTTATAACGACCCCCTTGATTTTCTTGCAGGAAGGTGTCTTTTACCACTAAAATCGTGTCGATGAGCTTTGTCCAGCCAGCCCCCACCGACTCAGCAATAAATCGACCGCCCCAATCTTCATCAAAACGATACACCGCCAAGCGATCGCCTTGCAATAATTTTCGGCCTTCATGGGTGGCAATTTGCAAAATCCGCTCGTCTTCTTTAGCATTACGAATCTGCTCAAGCATTTTCCCTAACGCTCGTTCTCGCTTGACTGCTTGATCTCGTTGTTGTTCTTGAAATTGACTGTTACGGATAAAAGCGGTTTGTTGTAGGGGAATCCGAAATTGAGCCGCAGCGTTAAGCATTAGTTTCAATTCTGATTCTTGCCAGTTACGAGGATTGGTGTTTTGATAAGCTCCTAAAACCCCCAATAACTGGTCATTGTATTTGATAGGAACCACGATATATGCTTTGGCTTGTAAAGCTTCAAGAGCTTCCATCAAACAAAGAGCAAACCCTTTCGTAGAGATATCGTTGACCACATAATAAGGTTTACAGTTGTCTTCCGTTAAATTGTAATCGAGATCAAAAGAAGATCCAGCCCTTGACCAACGACCATCCACAGACTCAGCTAACACTTCACCGCTACCATCAGCATTGAACCCATAGACTAACACGCGATCGGCTTGCAGGGATTTGCGGATTTGATTGAGTCCCTCTTCCATTCTCTGTTGTGCTTGCTGGTTAATATTGTTCAACCAGTTGGCACTGTTGAGTTCAAAGTCAACCACAGAAAAGGAATTAACTTCTCGATAGTTGGCTTCTAAGGTTGCTAAATGAGCTTTATGATCTTCTTTATCTTCGTTGTGGGAAAAATGTTCTGTATTCATGGTTAATGGCTCAGGGTTTTCCTCATTGTTGTGATGATGGTCGTTTTGCTCTTCTTCAAGTTGGCCTTTCAGAAGTTTATTCTCTTGATGATCAATATTTTCCTCTGGTTCAAGTTCTCCTTTTAGAAGGAATTTCTCTTGATGATGACCATTTTCTTCTTCTTCGGTTTTTTGATGAGAGGAATCGAAAATCCAGTTTAATACCATGTTTTTTTAGTCCTTATTTATTAAAAATAAATCTATTGTTTGCATAATGGAATCAATATCTAGTTCGACCCAAGTTTTCCCTTGCGGGTTAACAAAATAACCCTGAGCTAAAGAAGATAGTTGCTCAGAAAACATTCCCTCTGGAATCGGTAAACTTTGCTGGGAGTTGAAGATTTCAACGGTATTGATTTCCTCGATCAATAACCCAATGGTTTCCTCTTTCCACCGAACCAGTAAAGCCATTCCAGACTCAACAATAGTCTCTCCCTCACACCAGTGAGAAGCCCCCCATAAACTCCCTAAATCTACGATCCAGGTTGCTTTTCCTCGCCAATTAATAATACCTAAAAGGGCTTGATTTACCTCAGGTACGGGTAAAATAGTTGGCAGTTTCAAAGGATACACCTCTTGTAATTCACCTAACAGAAGTAAACCATCTGTGGTTGAATTGATAGGAAACCGTAAAAATTTCTCACCCTCTTTTGGTTGACTTAATTGGCCATTAATATCAAATATCGAAATAGTTTCAGCGACTTGTAGCACCTTATTTCTCCTTAACCGATTAATTGATTGATGGTTTGCTGAAATATCTCTTCATTGACGGGTTTTGTTACGTAAGCATCAGCCCCACTCATACTAGCCCAAGTTTTATCGATCTCTTTGTCCTTGGTGGAACAAATCACCACGGGAATATTTTGGGTTAGGGGATTGGCTTTCAGTTTGCGACACAGTTCAAAGCCACTTTCTCCGGGTAAAATAACATCTAAAACAATTAAACGGGGTTTTTCTTGTTTGAGTCTGAGTTCCGCTTCTTCACCGCTAGTGACTCCTAAGACAGATAACCCTTGTTTTTGTAAATAACGGGTCAACTTTTCGGCTTCGACTCGACTATCTTCAACTAAAAGAATGTGACTCATGTTGATTCCTTTTGGCTAGATTGTGTTAAATGTTTGTTTAAGACTTTCATAAATTCGGCAACTTTAACGGGTTTCGATAAAAAATCATTAGCCCCGACCATTTTGGCTCTCATGCGATCAACTAAACCATCTTTTCCTGTCAAAATGACCACGGGGACATCTTTGAGACTGGGGGTTTTTCGTAGTTGGGTACAAAGTTCATAACCATTGGTTATGGGCATGACTAAGTCCAAAAAAATCAGATCAGGTTTATTTTTTAAAAAGGAGGGAATGGCTTTTAGAGGCTCTTGAATGCCCACAAAACCAAAACCTTGTGTGCTGATTATTTTCTCTAAAGCGCGACAAACGCCAGGACTATCATCTACACAAGCAATTAAGGTTTTCGGTTTATTATCAGCCCCTAAATGGCAAACACCAATTTTGTGATGACTGGAAACTTTAGAAAAGGCGATGGCTTTTAGCTTTGCTAAGGGAAGCAGAAACAGCATGACGCTAACCATATCTAAACCTGTTTTTAGGGCTAAACTTCGCACATTCTCCGTACCGTCAATAAGGGAAATGAGTGACAACTGAGTGTCAGACAAATTTTCCTTGGAAATGAGTTCTCGCTGCTTGATCACAGGAAAGAGGTTGGGAGAACAACCGACTAAACCCTGATTTTGCCATTGTTGCCAAGTTTTTAGGCTTTGTTTAAGGGTGGGTATGACCTCAATCATGGGTAAGATCCAGGTATGCTTGTTACTCAAATCATCGGGAATAATTTCGTAGGACAAGCAATTGCCGTTTATGTGACTAGATTGGATCAAATCAAAGAGAACTTCGTGGGTAATACTTAACGTCAATTCAGTTAACTGTTGTCGTTCAAGTAAACCCTGATTGAGCAGTTGAACTAGAATACTACATCGATCATTTATATTGTCTGTTGAACCTATTTCCTTTAACTTAGAATCTGTCAAGTCATGGACAAATAACCCTAAATGTCGTTGCCATCGTTCTTTTGAGTTCGTTCCACCATCTGACCAACTTAAACGCCCTAGACGTAACCATAAGCTCCAGTTTGGATGATTGCCTATCGTGATCTGCAAGCTCCCACTAAATGTAAGGTTGGTGAGTTCTTGTAACTGAATCAACAACTCTTTTAACCCTACGTTTGTCTTTTTTATGGTTTTTTCAACCTCTGACATAATTTAGCTTTGGTTTGGCTTAGTGTGTAACATTAATATTCCCTAAATGTCGCAAAAAATTTCATGATCGTAACCTAATTTCCTTGAATCGAAAGAAAGTTAACATTTCTCTAACAGCAAGGGATCATTCACTCACTTCGTTCAGGACGAGGTTTAGGAATCACGGACTTTTAGGTGAGAATCTCAAATCAATCGCTGACTGAAAAATCTAAGCTCAACTGAATATGATTATTATTTTGTTGTCTCTGTTCATTTTGAGATTTTGGTACGCGATAAGATTCAAACCAAGGTTCGGAGGTTCCTGGGGAGTTTTGATCTTTTAATAGCCATTGTTGAAAGACGTTTTCTCGGTCATCGTTGGGAGTAACGATTTGATAAAGTCGAACTCTTTTTTTATCTATTGTTTTGGTTCCACAACAGGTCAAATTATATCCGATTTTATCTAGTAATCGTCTAATAATGGTAATCGGACTCGCATTTTTAGCAATACCAATTCCCATAATTGTTTTAATATCTTGTCTATTATGGATTGCCAAACTTGCCATTTTGATAAGATCAGCATCAATGTTAATTAATTTTCGATTAATATTTTTTAATAAAACAGGTATTCCTAGCACTTCCATTGTCCCAATAATAGCCCCAAATTGACTACTATTAAAGTCAGGTAAAAAGATACTGCCTTGTCCTTGTTCAATCATTTTTTTGGCAATAATTGCGTCTCTATCGGCTAAATAATGACGACCTACGGTTAAGAAATAATGGGTTCTAATTTTTTGATACCAACCTTCATTATCTAAAGCAACTAATTGAGGGGTAACTGGAATACAATAACGACGTTGTAAATCATATTTTTTCAGTTTTCTCCGTTCTTTAATTGTCTTTACTAAAGATTTTTTAATTGTTTGATATTCTTCATGATTCAAGTCGGGAGATTGAGCAATTTTTTCACAATCTAATTGATAATTACTTTGTCTTACTTTTTCGATAGTTTCTATGAGTTGAGTATTAACTTGAGATAAGGATTTTTTATTTTTATTTATCTGTTTTTTGCTATTTTTTTTCTTTTTGGTGGCTAAAGTTATCCGATGGTTTGTTTCTTGAATGATTCTTATAATTGTGTCTCGATAGTGAATCATTTGTGCATTAATTCGTACTGCTATTTTTCCCCAACACAATAAAGATTCTGCTTGAAACCCAGTATCTAGATCATCTAATGATTCTAAATCAGATTGTTGTAATAATCGAATATTTAAGTGAGTTAAACGATGACCTGATGTCAATAAGTTGGGAATAGAGGTGGAACCATTTCCTACTTTATTAAACCCATAGGAAGCTAACCAAAAATACCGAGGTACAGTATCTCTTATTCTTCCTAAAGATTGAATAACAGATGTAGGGGTTTGTACCCCTTGAGCCAGACACCATACAGAAGTAAAGTGACCTTTGATATCAATACTAATCCCTGTTTCAATAGCAGGACTACTTAATACAATATCATAGTTAATTAATATTTTATTCAGTTGAGTAATACATTGATAAGCAGGATGATTAGGTTCAGTTAAGGATTGGGAATCAATTCGTAAAATTTTAGCGGTGGGAAATTGTTTCTTGAGATAAGATTCTAAGGTTTGCGTCCCCCATTTACTGGTAATTTTTTGGGCAGATAAACAAACAAATGGTTTGCCTCCTTCCCGAATATGCTCTACTAAATCTTGAAGAAATTGTTTCGGGGTTGTTTCTGGATAGTTATAACCTGACCATGTTTGCTGAGTTGATGATTTCCAGTGGTTTTGAAGGATAAAGGGTTGTAAATCGATTCCTGATAAAGCTATTAAATAATCTAAAGAAACATCAGTTAAGTGAGCATCAGCAACAAAAATTTTACCCTTAGTATCTAAAACAATTTGTAGAAGTCTCTTTAAACATCTCAAAATAGTGACACGATTATTGGTACAGGTTTCAGAGTTTAAACCATGCCATATCACTTGTTCTACTTCATCAATAATAACTAAAGCATCTCGCCAATCTTCAGGATTAAATTTCGCTTGAGATTTTTCATGTAGAGAGTCAATACATAATCCATAACCAAATGATTGCTCAACAGAATGAGCGTTTATCTCGGTAATGTAAGGGAGTCCAAATCGTTGACATAACTGTTCGACTAATTTAATCCGATGGCCAATCACTAATACTTTTTGATGGTTAGCGATCGCTGTTTTGACAATTTTGCTTAATGCCTCGGTTTTTCCTGTACCAATACCTGACTGAATTCCAATGATTTTAGCCGTATCAGGAATCACTAAATTGGGAAGATAAGGACAATTGACTTCAATGTTAGCTTCGTAGGTTAATTGGCTAAATTCTCTCGCTTTCCATATCTCTAGGGGTAAAGCTTTTTGATAACAGTCATCAAACGCTTTTTGGCCTTCGTTAACTAATAAATCATCAACTCCTTTTCCTTGTTCGGGAGTCCACTGAATGACTTTAACTTGGCATCCTCTTTGCGTTAATAAGTAACCTAATTTTCTAATGGCATGGTTAACCGCTTTAATCGTATTGGGTTGCTTATCTTGATCAAAGGCAATATAAATTTCTCGTCCCTCAGAGGTTAATTTCTTTAACTGGGGAATTAAATGAGATTTCCCGATTCGATTTCCCTGTTCATCTTTTGGGGTACGATAGCCATTATTAATCCCAGGAAGCGCGATCGCTACATATCCAGCACTCAATAAGGCTCCTGCTTTTTTGGCTCCTTCTGTAATACATAGGGGAATGGATGGATTATCTATCACCCATTGCCAAAAACCACCATCCGGTTGTGTTGGCTCAATCATTTCTGGGATAAAATGAATCTGATACTGTTGCGCTATGGTTAGCCAAAGATGCAACGGCACTCTTAAAGCAAAGATACCTGTAGCCGTTTGGGGTGGGTGTTCATATTTAATGAGTTTGCCCTGACCATAACTCAATCGTGGTTGTTGGGGTTTAAAACATCCCCACAAGTCCCTATCTCCCGTCATCACATCAACCCCGGAACACCACCAACCCCCTTGTTCTGTGTGTTCATAACGCTTTAGGATATTGTTAGTGAGTCTGCCATCGTTTCGTCGGGGAAGCTCGTCGGAATACAGTAAATGCTCTGAAGGATAAACCCCCTCTAATGCTGTCACATTCAGTTCTATTAGCTGCTCGTCAACACAACTATTTAACCATTCTTGTTGATGGTTCATCTTCTCTTCTCCCGACAATTGAATTCCCACAAACTTCATAACGCAAGGCAAGCGATTACTCCACAAAGGGTTAAAGATAACTAACCGCTTAACTTACCATGCTCTATATGTAGCGTTTGGATTTACAATCTTAAGTGCAAGACACTAAATATGGAAGAGACAAGTGAACTATTTTGCTGAAATGATGATAATTTACCTATTTACATAAGTTTTTATTATATTTTACTTGATTGAGTTTTAAAATACAAAAGATTGCGATTTTACTGCTCTTGACAAAATATGATAATTATTTGCAATAAGCAACGAGTTCAAGCCTTTATGGTATGATGGTTGAGATTAAAAATCTGGAGCCAGTTTGTCTACTTTTAAAAATAGCACCTGTAACCCTCCTTATTTCGTTATTTAACTCTCGTCATGAGCTAAGAAATTACTATTTTTTCTGATTATTTTGAGCATTTGTACTGAAAAAAGCCAAGCACAAATACTTATGACTTGACAAAATCTTAAAAATGTGTAGCAGTCAAAATTGAATTATGGTACAACTTCCCACCAAAACATTAACCATTAATGAATTTATTAATCGCTTTGGGGACAACTATAACTATGAGCTAATTGATGGAGAATTAATTGACTTGGAACCCACAGGAATACATGAACAAATTGCTGCCTTTTTAGGACGGAAACTCAATGTGGAGATAGAAAAAGAAACATTAGCTTATCTCATTCCTTATCGTTGTTTAGTGAAATTATTAGGCACAGAAACAGCGTTTAGGCCAGATATTATTGTGTTAGACAAAAATGAACTATCTCAAGAACCTTTATGGCAACAAGAACCAGTAATTTGTCGGGGAGAATCGATAAAATTGATTGTGGAAATTGTCAGTAGTAACTGGCAAAATGACTATGCACGTAAGACAGAAGATTATGCCCTCTTAGGAGTTGGAGAATATTGGATTGTAGATTATTTAGGAGTAGGAGGAAGGGACTATATTGGCACTCCAAAACAACCTACCCTAACCTGTTGTCTGTTAGACGGCGATCGCTACAAAAAACAACTTTTTAGAGGAAGAGACAAAATAGAATCGTTGACCTTTCCTGAGTTAGAATTAAGTGCAGAAGAGATTTTTGCGGCCAAGAAACTGTCATGACGGTAATACCCTACAAATGGACAATCGAACGTTATCATCGAGGAATTGAAGCAGGGATATTTGGGGATGAATCTCTAGAACTTTTGCAGGGAGATATTGTGATTATGCCTCCAGAAAGAGAACCCCATGCTTACTATAACAGTGAAATTGGGGATTACTTACGAGGATTATTAGGCGATCGGGCTAAAATTAGAGAAGCTCATCCTATCACTTTAAATAACAATTCTGAACCAGTTCCTGATATTGCCATTGTCAAACCATTAGGGACAATTTATCGTCATCGTCATCCGTCTGCTGAGGATATTTTTTGGTTAATTGAGATTTCTAACACAACCATTAGTCAAGATTTAAACAAGAAAAAATTGATGTATGCTGAAGCGGGAATTAAGGAATATTGGGTGATTAACCTTAATCAACTAGAATTAATTGTGTTTAGTTCTCTAGAAAAGAAAGAGTATAACAGTATAAAAACGTATACAAGTGGTACGGTTTCCCCTTGTGTTTTTAGTGATGTTAACATTCCAGTGAAATATTTAATTAATCCATAACTAATATAACCGTTTTTACACTGATAGATTTGAAAACATTATTTTATCTAAATTCAAGATGACCATTACTATTGCTATTCCTGATATACAATTAACACCAGGTAGTACCATCACAATTTCTAACTTGAGTTGGGACGATTTTGAAACCTTATTAAAAGACTTGGGAGAGAAACGAAATACACGCTTGACCTATTATCAAGGCAGTTTAGAAATCATGTCCCCTTTAGCTATTCATGAACGTCCTCATCGTATTATTGCTTATATTATCACTACTATTTTAGAGGCTCAAGGAAGGAACTGGGAAGACTTTGGTTCAACAACCTTAAAGCGTCCAAACGTAGCAGGAGTTGAACCAGATACCTGCTTTTATATTGAGAATGCTTCGGTGGTTCAAGGGTGTACTCATCTAACCTTAGAACAGTATCCACCGCCAGACTTAGCCATTGAATGTGATGTAACGTCTCAAACCACTATCAACGCTTATATAGCCATAAAAGTCCCTGAAGTTTGGATCTATCAGAATCATCAATTGACAGTCTATATTTTGGAAAACAATAACTATTGTGTTGTAGAATATAGTCCCACCTTTCCTAATTTTCCCGTTACGCAACTTATTCCTCAACTGGTACAACAAGCCATCGAAAAAGGAACTCGTCCGATGCTACAACAACTGAAGCAAAGGATAATGGATAATAGATAGAAAATTATTAGTCAATTGATAAAGAATGCAGCTTGATTTTCGTAATATTAATACACTTTGGTCGTCTATTATTGTCGAGACATTATCTCGTTTAGGGTTAACCACTGCTGTTATCTGTCCCGGATCTCGTTCAACCCCTTTAACCATTGCCTTTGCCAGTCATCCTAATATTGAAACCATACCCATTTTAGATGAGCGATCGGCTGCTTTTTTTGCCTTGGGAATCGCCAAACGAACCCATTTTCCTGTGGCTTTAATTTGTACATCAGGAACAGCCGGAGCGAATTTTTATCCGGCAGTGATTGAAGCGAGAGAAAGCCAAGTTCCCTTATTAATTTTTACGG
Organism: Crocosphaera sp.; assembly: GCA_030065205.1. Classification (GTDB taxonomy): domain Bacteria; phylum Cyanobacteriota; class Cyanobacteriia; order Cyanobacteriales; family Microcystaceae; genus Crocosphaera. Next base: position 9,871 of record JASJDN010000002.1, on the reverse strand, counting down.
CTGATCGTCCTCCAGAATTAAGAAACTGTCATGCAGGACAAACCATTGATCAAGTTAAATTATACGGAAATTATTGTAATTGGTACACAGAATTATCTTTACCTTCTGTTGAGATGGGAATGTTGTCTTATCTTAGACAAATCATCATTTCTGGATGGGATCATGCTTTAATTCCTTATCAGGGAGTTGTGCATTTAAACTGTCCTTTTCGTGAACCGTTGTACCCTATTTTTGACTCTAACATTGAAACTTTATTCTCTGAAATCAATTTTGATCATTTTTTTAGCAATATTTATTCAGGAAACAAAAAATGCTTAAGTCGTTATTATTTATATGATTATTTAAACCAATGGTTATCGAAACCAAAAGGCATTATTATTGCTGGTGTTTTTAATTCTTATAATCCCTATCTTTACTGTAATCAAATTTTCTCATTATCCACAATATTAGACTATCCAGTTTTAGCAGAAGCGTTATCTCCTTTTAGGAATTATGCTCAAGGTTTTCCTAATTTAATTAATACTTATGATATTATTCTGCGTAATAGTAAGTTGGCTAATGAGTTGGTTCCTGATCTCGTTATTCAAATTGGAGAATTTCCTACCAGTAAACAATTAAGAGCATGGTTAGACAATAGTCAAGTTGAACACTTTATTATTGATCATCGTCCTGACAGTCTTGATCCTCTTCATAGCAATACTCATTATATTAGAGCAGATATTCACGATCTGGATATGGAATTTGATGAAACGTGTTTACCCAAAAAGAAGAAGTTATTTTATTTAAAAGAATGGAAAAAAATCAATAGGGTGATTAATCAAAGAATAAAACATGATTTTAATAAAACTAAGGAATTATTAGAAGCAAAAGTTCATTTTACATTGTCTAAGACTTTACCACCAAAAACCCCCATTTTTATTGCTAATAGTATGCCAGTCCGTTACGCAGAATTTTTTTGGATGCCGAATAAGAGTCAATTTATTCCTTATTTCAATCGAGGTGCCAATGGAATTGAAGGAACCTTATCAACAGCTTTAGGAATGGCTTATAAAGCACGAAGTAGTGTTTTAGTAACGGGAGACTTAGCCCTTTTACATGATACCAATGGCTGGTTGATTCGCCAGCATTTCCAAGGTCATTTAACCATTATATTAATTAATAATAATGGGGGAGGGATTTTTGAAATGTTGCCGATTTCCAAAGAAGAATCTTTCTTTGAATACTATTTTGCAACTCCCCAAAATATTAATTTCTCTCAAATATGTTCAACTTATAATATTGAACATATTTTAATCAAGAGTTGGACACAACTAAAACGATTATTAAATCCGTTACCATCAACAGGAATTCGTGTTTTAGAATTACAAACAGACCGAAAAAGAGATGCCCTTTGGTTACAAAATAATATGAATAAACTATCTATTGTTGATGCAGTTGAATAAATCATAAAATTAAGATTTCATGGAGAATAAACAAGATGACCATGCTAACATGATTAAATGACTTGATAATCATCCAATCAATCCAGAAAATTTATGAATAATAAAAAGTTAGCCTCTTACTTAGAAAGTTCTGAACAAGCTATTCATTGGTTAAAATCTCAAATGAATGAAGATGGAAATTATGGTTTATCTAATACTGATTTAGCTTGTTATTATAAATCACCTTATCTTTTCTATGTATCAGGTGAAATAACACTGGCCAATCAAATTTTAACTTATATTAAAAATAACTTTTTACAAAAAAATGGTGATTTCTTGGCTAAAAATGGTCACAAAAGTAAAAATATTGCTTTCAATGAATATTGGGCATATATTAATGGTTGGATTATGTTAACGGCTCAAAAAATGGGTCGTTTTGATGTTGCTTATCCTGCCTACTCTTATCTTAAATTATTTTATGATACTGAGTTAGGAGGATTTAAAACCCATAAACCCGAAGATAATAATCAAGTATTTGATATCTTAACTACTGCTCATTTAGGTTTAACTAGCTTATATTTTGGTGAATTGGAAAAAGCCAAAAAAGCAGGTAATTTCCTCAAAAAAGTTTTAGATATCCAGCCTAATATTAGAAAGAATTTTTATCTAAGAATTAATCAAAAACAACAACTGATCACTGAATTTTCTCAAGATGTTTCTGTTTTTTATTGTGTTAGTACCTTTGAACCGAACCAAGCTTATTTTATGATTGGCTATCCTATTGCTTTTTTAGGAAAGCTTTACTTAGCAACGCAAAATAATCACTACTTAGAAATAGCTCAGAACTATTTAGATTTTGCTGAGCAATGTAACCCTAATATACGTACATTTTATTTTAGTCATAAAGTGGCTTGGGGTGCATCAATTGTTGCCAACTTAACCCAAGAAAGTCAATATAGAAATTTGGCTTTTGATATTGCTGATTATTTAGTTTCTCTCCAAAATAATGAGGGGATGTGGCTAAAAGATGAACCAAATTTTACCTCCTTTGATCAAACAGCAGAAATTGCCATTTGGTTGAGAGAAATTAGTACAGAATTAAAATAATTCCCCCTTCTTTGAAAATTAATTGATAGAATACAAAAGATAACATATGACTTTGATACCATAGTTCGATGAAACCATTATCACTTATTCTGTTATTAACTCTAGGACTTTCTCCTGTTTCTGTTGTACAAGCGCAAGATCCTCCGGCTGAAACTTATCAACCGGGATATTGGCAACCAGTGGCCAGGTTCGATACGAAACGCATGGTAGAAGTTAATATTATGAATCAGACAGATATTCCCATTGAATATGATTTAACCGATTTAGAATCGATGAACCCCCAAGCATTGCAACCAAAGGAAACTGGTAACTTAAAAGGCTTTGGCAGCGCAGCTAATATCGTTATTTATCCATTAGTTCATGATGCAACTGAGTTTAACTTACGTTATCAAGTCAAAGTCGACGAAGATAACAATATTGTTAATGTATCAGTGGTCAAAGATAAGCCCAGTTTTTTAGGCCATCGTTCCATTAACCTACAAAGAACTGGTGCCATCTATCTTTACTAGCAATTATATAATGCGGACGGAGAGACTCGAACTCTCACGCCTAAGACACTAGAACCTAAATCTAGCGCGTCTACCAATTCCGCCACGTCCGCTTTTTATTGTCCGATTCATAAGCATAACACATTGTTTCTATCTTGTCAATAACTAGACAGAAGAAATTGCTTGAAATTAAGCGTCCTTATGTTACATTGAAGCAAAATGGGTTAAAAATTCACAATGATGAAAGTTGCTGACATCATGACCACAGATGTCATTACCATTCGCAGTTCAGCCACCGTTTCTATCGCTGTCAAATTAATGCGAGAAAAAACAATTCATACATTAATTGTTGAACGTCGGCATCCTCAAGATGCTTACGGAATGATTACGGACAGTGATATTATTAATGAGGTTGTTGCTTCTGGAAAAAATCCCAAACACGTCAGAGTTTATGAAATTATGACCAAACCTTGTTTGGTTTTAAATCCAGATTTAGGAGTTGAGTATGCAGCCAAACTATTTAAAAATTCAGGTATTCGTTGCGCTCCTGTGATTAAAGGAGAACTTCTAGGCATTGTTTCCATTTTCGATATTTTAAACAAAAGTGAGTTTTTAAATAATCCAATTGACGAACAATTTCAAAAACAAATTGAAGACAAAATAAACGAAGCCAGAAAAATATGTCAAACGTTTTCTCATGAGTCCCAAGCGTGTAAAGAAGCGTGGTTATTAGTAGAAGAACTGGAAGCAGAAGCCTCTTTTTATACCAATAAAAAACCGAAAAAAACAGCCCTAGAAACCTATCTAGAAGAATATCCCGAAGCAACAGAAACCTTGACGTTAGACAATTGGTGTAGTGGTTAAATTCCCCTTCATTCAGTTAACTTGACAGCTAGACAACTGTCTGTGTCTCTCAACACAGGAATATTAAAAAGTTTTATAGTGTACCTACAATGACTCTATGTATGACTTATCTCTTTTTGAGATAATTTTGTTGCGTTTTGCCTAATCTATGAATATTTCTACCATTAAAAGCGATCAAGTCAAATCTCAAATTTCTCCTTGGTTAATCAATATCGCTTATCCATTGGGATCAGTGATCGTATTGCCTTTTTATTTTGGTCAGATTACCATCAACGGACAAGAAAATATTCCCAAAACTGGGCCAGTTATCATTGCCCCTACCCATCGTTCTCGTTGGGATGCTTTAATGATACCCTATGCCGTAGGGAGAATAGTCAGTGGTCGAGATGTGAGGTTTATGGTGACTTCGAGTGAAATGACTGGCATTCAAGGTTGGTTTATTCGTCGTTTAGGAGGGTTTCCAGTGGATATTAAACGACCCGGACCGAGTAGTTTGGAACATAGTGTGGAAGTTCTCAAACAAGGGGAAATGTTAGTTATTTTTCCCGAAGGAGGCATTTTTCGAGATAAAGAAGTTCATCCTCTCAAACGAGGTGTGGCCCGTATTGCGTTAGACGTGGAATCTCAACAACCCGGTTGTGGCATGAAAATATTACCAGTGACCATTGAATATAGTCAGCCCTTTCCCAGTTGGGGAACGGATGTGACAATTAATATTGGTTCGCCTCTGGATGTGGCCAGTTATGACACCAGTAGTCTTAAACGGAGTTCCCAAAAGTTAACCGATGATCTAGAATCTGATCTTAAACGGATATTTCACGGTAAACTTGAGCAGATAGTTATTCAAAAATAATATTATCGCTTTATTCAAATCAAAGTTAATAGCAGTTTTCATATCAATAGACTAACCATCTGAATAAAAATTTCCCCCACACTCCCCACACTCAACTTAACTAGAATATTAATACACCCAATTGAAAACTGCTAAAAGTTGATGGGTGACGGAAATTGAACGATAGATTATACTTGGTGATACCACATAAAAATCACTTTGTAGACAGTTGTTTAAGACCATGGAAATTCTGGAAAAACTACGAAAACCTAGCTATTTACTGTTAGGGATAGCAGGAGCTATAACTGCTGTCCATTTTACCCTTTTAGAACAAGAGGGGGATCAAAACCTAATCAGTGTTAGTCTTTTGATTTGGTTAACCGCAGCCTCTTTATTATGGGATAAACATCAAGAAAATAACCTCAAACTAGAAAGCAATTTACCATCAACTGTGTTGGGTATTATTTTGATTATTATTGCTCTATTAAGAAGCATCTCCACATCGGGTTATCATTTCTTTCTTTGTCCTGTTATTTTTGCTATTGGATTAGTCTTAGTAACAGCCGGTTTTAAGGGATTTCGTTTTTATAAAAACGAACTTGTCGTCTTTTGTCTTTTTCTTTTGTATCCAGTGATCATTCGTTTTCTAGGTATGATCAATATGGAAAAATGGACAGCTATATTTTCGACATTCATGTTGTACATTCTAGGATTTCAACCCTATCGAGAAGGGGTTTCTATCATTTTGCCCACAGGAAGAGTTGAAGTATTAGCTACCTGTGCAGGGATTGATATTGTTACCTTGATGGTTATTTGTTCTATTCTCTTATTTTTTATTGTTCCTTTGAAAACAAATCAGAAAATACTCTGTCTTATCTTAGCCCCAATTACAGGTTTTTTAGTCAACTGCGTTCGTATTGGGTTATTAACCTTTTTCGTATCTCAATCTGCTCATGACGCCTTTGAATATTGGCATGGAGAGGATGGAAGTCTAGCTTTTGCCATGATATCAGTGATTCTATTTGGAATATTTTGTTGGTTTTCTTACATTCGTCCTTTAACATTAGAAAGCCAAGATTAAGTCAACTGTTATTAATTAAACATCAAAAAATATGAATGCATTACAACCCCACTGGCAAAAAACAAGAGTGAGTCTTTTAGGCATTTTACTTTTGGCAATTTTAGGATTTCTCGGGTATCAAATTATTGTTCCACAGGATAATAAAAAAACAAAAACAAATAAGACTCAAACAGTAACTATTCCAGATACAGTACCTCTCCCCAATTGGAAATTGATGGATAGTCAACCTCTAAAGTCTACTGAAACTGAAGATGAAATCGAATCGTTTCCCGGTAAAGTTTATGAGTACAGTAATGATCAAAAACGGTTACAAGCAGAGATTCGGTACGCAAAATATAGCGGTAGTTTTAATCACTTTATGATCAAACATATGAAAATGCCAGCAGCGACTATTCATCCTGATATCTATTACAAAAAAGGGGTGGGACATTACGCTTTATTTGAACACGAAAATACCGCCTACTTAGGGTCTTGTATTAATGCTAAAGGGGAGTCAACTGTCACATTATCTCAGTATAATAAAAATCGTTATCTTCGGGGTTGGGGACTCACCAGAACTTTTTTCTGGTTAATTGGAGAAAAAGATTTAGTTGAGTATCGTTGTTTATGGAGTGTCATGTCTATACCAAATCCCTCAGAATTGGATTTTACTATTAATATAGACCCCAATAATCAAGAATTAAATGAGGTAGAAAAACAACTAGAAGAAGCTTGGTTTGACTGGTATTCTTGGTGGAAAAATAACTTCCCTGACTATTAAGTTCTTAACGCTAAAGTCTCACTTATTTTTGAGAAAACTTCCTCAACTAAATTTAATGATGTGGTATCAAACCACTCAATTTCAGGATAAGCACGAAACCAAGTTCGTTGACGTTTAGCAAACTGACGGGTATGTATAATGATCTCTTTTTCTGCTTCGGATAAAGATAGGTTTCCTCGCAAATAATTGATAATTTCTGCATACCCTAATGTTTTATATAAAGGTAAATTCCAACCATATTTTTTAACTAAATTTTCTACCTCGTCAACGAACCCCATTGTGATCATTTTTTTTGTTCTTTGTGTAATTCTTTTCTGCAATTCTTCAGAAGAACAATCTAAACCAATTTGTATGATAGGATAGGATGGTGGATTTTCTCCCTGTTGTTGAGAAATAGGAATTCCCGTTACATAAAACACCTCTAAAGCACGCAGGGTTCTCACTTGATCATTAGGATGAATTTTTTGGCTTCCTATAGGGTCAACCTGCTCTAAAATTTGATAACATTGTGGTTGTCCTAAGGTTTCTAATTGTAATCTTAACTTTGGCTGCGGCGCAACTCTGGGGATTTTTAAGCCTTTAACAATAGATTTAATATAAAGTCCAGTTCCTCCAACTAAAAGCGGAAAATGGGCTATATTTTGAGCAACTAAATTTTGTGCTTTTTCTTGATAGTCTGCTAAAGTTAATGTTTCTGTCGGTTCACAAATATCAATTAAATAATGGGGAATTAAATCTTGTTCTGCTTGAGTTGGTTTTGCTGTTCCAATATCAAACTCTCGATAGACTTGACGGGAATCTGCACTAATAATAATAGAATTAATAGATTGAGCAATTTCTACAGCTAAGGCTGTTTTGCCTGTTGCAGTTGCTCCACAAACAACGATTAAGCCTCTTGACATAATGGCATATATTATCTACTTTTTTTATCATAACAACATTTACCTTAAATATTAAAATATATAACAAATTCTGACACCGAACTTGAATTCTAGGGACTTGATCATTTATAGTCGGGATATTATCTTGAATGTTTGGTTTTTTTCCTTTAAAAATATCCAAAATTGATGATTCAAGAAAATCCTGTTTTGTTTAGCAATTAGACAAAGATAAAACAGTGAAAAAATAGAAGTCCTCAAAAGGATGAGGTTGACTTGAATTTTATTTTTTCCCCTGTTAAGACGTTCCCTATTCTCTAAAATCAAGTAACATTAGAGTTTATTGATAAAATCAATATTTAGGTATCCATGATTGATCAAAGTTAAGGGTCTTATTAGACTTTTCTCTTAACTTTCGACTTTTCTCCCCTGTTTATTGATTAATAATCTCTGGTTCTTCATATCTTAGAACTACTATCAATCAAATGATGAGTGGTCAGAACAACAAAACGCTTATCCTATTTGATTTCTTCCGAGAGTTGTTAATACTCTGTCAGTTTACTTATGCAATCTTATGGCAGTTTTTATGACCCTAGTGAATAGTAAAGTCGGAAAAATCATCACCACCCTTCTATTAGTTATTCTATTAATAGCAGGGGGGGCTGGTTATTTTGCTTGGTACAATTTTAAACGGGAAGTTCCCATTGTTTACAAATCAGCAGAAGATCACTTCAAATACGGTTCCATCAACTCTGGAGGCGTTCCCTTCTATATTTGGGAAGTCTTACCAGACCTCTTTGCTGAACATTTACCCGGGCCAGGAGGCTATAAATCCCTAGGTTTTATTTGGGAAGAAGGAAAAGAAATGCCCATCGGGGTTTCCAAAAGCATTGTGGGCTTTCCCCGTCAGGGATCAACTTGCGCCCTTTGTCACAGTACCACCTATCGCAAAAGTCCCCAAGACTCTCCCACCGTCGTTTTAGGGGCCCCCACCCATAGCTTTGACTCCATCGCCAACATCCGGTTTTTAGCTGCTTGTGGCAAAGATCCCAAGTTTACCCCAGACAATATCATACCGGCCATTGAAGCCAAACATGAGTTATCTTGGTCAGATAAACTCCTCTATCGTCACGTTATTATTCCCGAAACCCAGAAAAAGTTAATGGGTTTAGGAATGGCCTTTGCTTGGACTAACAGTCGGCCCGATCCAGGGCCTGGGCGAATTCCCTCCTTTAATCCAGTGAAATTTGTCAATTTTCGTCTACCCCTTGATCACACGATTGATAACGTGGATGATCCTGCAGTGTGGAACGAAAGAAACCACAAAGGGTTTGATTATCATTGGGACGGGTTAGAAAGTAGTCTCACCGAGACGATTATTATGGGGGCCTTAGCCGCAGGAACACCACCGGACAACGTACCCCTCAAAGACTTACAACGGGTAGAAGACTTTATTCGCTTAATTCCTCCTCCTGATTATCCGTTTGAAATCGATGCGGTTGTGGCGGCCAAAGGAAAGCCCATTTTCGACAATAACTGTGCCTCTTGTCACGCTTTTGGGGGCGATCGCACAGGAACCGTCATTCCCGTTGAGGAAGTAGGAACCGATGACCATCGCATTAAAATGTGGACTCAAGCAGCCGTTGATAAATATCTCGCCCTAGGAGATGGAAAAGAATGGGATTTTACCCAGGTACAAAAACAAAACGGTTACGTCTCGGTTGCTTTAGATGGTATTTGGTTACGGGCCCCCTATTTACATAATGGGTCGGTTCCTTCTCTCGAGGATCTTTTGGAAGTCCCAGAAAACAGAACCAAGGTCTTTTATCGAGCGTATGATGTTTACAGTCGTGATCAAGTTGGTTTCGTTTCGCAAGGGACCCAAGCAGAAAGCGAAGGGTTTAAATACGATACCAGTGTCGATGGTAATAGTAACCAGGGACATCTTTATGGAACTGAGTTATCTTCTGAGGAGAAACAAGCTTTAGTCGAGTATCTCAAAACCCTTTAAAGACAAGGACATCGATTCATAATTTTCTTTAAGTCAAGTGAAAACTTGGCTTAATTTTGTTTTGGCTTGTTTGCCAAGATAATCGAAAGAGCAGCAATGTGTATATTTTTGTTGCGATCTCAAAAATTGCGTTTTTTAGATCATTTTCAAGAAATGAGTTTTATAAACTGGGCAATGATCTCAAAAACAGAATAAGGATCAAGTCAAAGATGAGTGAAATTCTAGCCAAGATTACCGACGCAGAAATCCGTCATATTGTTCGTCGCTCTTATCAATACGTGGCGATGTACCTGAACTTCCCCCGTACATTTGACCTAAAAATCGCTGAAAGCTTTATTTGACATAGGATGTAGTAAATGGTATATAAGTTCTGTGTCCATGTAAGGGGTTGCTCTATCGCTGCGATCGCATTACAATTTAGATCATAGG
>JASJDN010000014.1 GCA_030065205.1 Crocosphaera sp. | reverse complement strand
ATATAGCGTTTCTCGGACTCATGAGGTACACCTAACTCCTGCCTCCTGCCCTGGAGCCTCCTGCCTCAAAGCGATCACCTTTGTACCTCACAAGTATGGGAATTGCTATATTACCCCTCGCAATGACCAATTAAGTCTCCAGTTACTTCTGAAAATTGGTATATTCTTTGTAGTGCTATATTTTCAGCTTGTTCTCTAATCATTTCTTACGTACCTTAGTAGATAAACCCAAACCAAAAATACTGAGAGCCAATAAACTTAAAGGAGACGTATTTTCTGGAACCGATCGCAGAGAGAAAGTCTGAATTGAATTATTAATATCTCCAGCCAAGTAAACCGTATCATCAATTAAGGTAACCCCTGTGATGCCGTAAGGAGGAGGTCCTTCCGGGAATCCTTGAATACCAATGGGCAAATCACTCGCTAATGTTCTGGTTTTACCCGTCGTAATATCGATCACCTTGAGACTTTGAGTCCCAATCTCAGCAACCACTGCCAGGCCATCAGCATGATAAGCGATTCCTTCAGGTTGTAATAAACCTGTGGCAACAACAGTAACCTCTCCCGTTAAGAGATTAATGCTTAAGAGTCGATTTCCCAGAGATTCACTCACTAAAACCGTATTTTCATCCACAACCGCTAAACCCGTGGGACAGAATAAATTATTAGCGGCGATATCTCGTTGATCCCCCGCAGCGTTGAGAATTTGTGTTACCTGTCCCAACGCACAATCGGCCACTAAAATACTACCATCAGCCAATTCTACTGCGTCGTAAGGTAAACCAAAACCTCGGTAATCATTCAATACCTCTCCAGTATTACGATCCAGCCGTTGTACCAATCCACTGAACCAGCTACTGACCAAAAGATGATCGTCATTGGCAAAAGCGTTAAGAGGAAATTGAATCGGATTAATGACAGTATTTTCTATGGCCCCCGTCTGTGCATCTATCACCCGATAACTGTAAGTATCAGCAAGATAGAGTTTGTCCCCAAACGCTGTGATGCCACTGGGTGCAGTAATGCCTCCACTTTCAAGAACTAGGCGCGTTTCCCCTGTATCCGTATTAATTTCATGGATTGTGCTGTCGACATTATTGCTGACGTACAGCAAATCATTGGGACCAAAGGCCATCGTATCAAGACCTGGGGAAAGGGCGGTCACAACGTTGGTTGTACCGTCGTTAGGATCGATTTGTACCACGTTACCCTGAATATTATCTATGGCAAATAATTCCCCAGAAGAATTAAACTTAACCGAAGTCACAACGGATAAACCACCTGTAACTGGTTCAAAGTTACCCGTATCAACATCAATTTTAATCACGTTAACATCAATTCCAGACAACTGTGCCAACTGTAGAGGACTATATAAGAGTCCATCGGGACCAAAATCAAACGAGTTCAAAAATCCTGGATAATTGCCGATTAGTCTGGGTGCTGCTGTCCCCGTTGGGTCAATTTCGTATAACCCGTCTCCCGCAAAGGTTTGAGCGGCAAAAATACGACCATCATCTCTTTGAATGATAGGATTAACACCCGGTAAACCAGAAACAATCGTATTAGGGGGATCACCTGTAGTGGCATCAAACGTTCTGATTTGACCACTTAAAAATGCCGTATAAAAGACTTGATCGCTAGAAGAAAAGAAGAAATCATCTCCTTGACCGGCAGGCGCATCAATAAACGTTTCAAATTCACCATTGTTAATGTCAACTTGATATAGCCTTTGTTCACTGAAGCTTCCTACATAAAGCTCTCCTGCATTATCAAAATTAAGGCCATTCAAACCCTTAAACGGTGATGGGGCGACTAAGACATTAGCCTTAACGGATTGAGGATTGATCACAGCAAAACTACTCATTAAAATTAGAGAAAGTAGTTTATGGTTAGTTAGATAATCTTTCATTTTTAATCACCTGGTTAAAATGTCTCTGTTCATGCTATCTCAAGTAAAATTGCAAAAAAATAAAAAAAATATAGTTTTTTGGAGATATGTAAACTTTTTTCTGGAAAACAGTTCCTTATCTTTCCATTCTTCGGAGTCTCTCCACGCTTCCCTAATTAGAAAGATTGATCCCTAGACTTAGCTGTATCTAGAGATTTATGATCGGAAGATAGGTCTTTCTCTAAGAAAGAAATCAAACCATTAAGGAAAAAGATTATGAGCGAGCGAGAATTCGATTATGATTTAATCATTATCGGTGCAGGAGTTGGCGGCCATGGTGCAGCCTTACACGCCGTTAAATGTGGGTTAAAAACCGCTATTATCGAAGCAAAAGACATGGGGGGAACCTGCGTCAACCGGGGTTGTATCCCTTCAAAAGCCCTCTTAGCAGCATCTGGAAAAGTTCGAGAACTCCAAAATGCCCAACATCTCTACAATATGGGGATTCATATCGACGGAGTGGATTTTCAAAGACAGGCGATCGCCGATCACGCCACTAATTTAGTGAATAAAATACGCGGTGATCTCACCAACAGTTTAAAACGCCTCAAAGTTGACACCATCCACGGTTGGGGAAAAGTGGTCGACACCCAAAAAGTCAGTGTTTTAAGCGATGAGGGGGAACAAATCCTCACGGCCAAAGACATTATGTTGTGTCCGGGATCGGTGCCTTTTGTTCCCCGTGGCATCGAAATTGACCATAAAACCGTCTTTACCAGCGATGAAGCCGTAAAATTGGAAACCTTACCCCAATGGATTGCCATTATTGGTAGTGGTTATATCGGTCTAGAATTTTCTGATATCTATACCGCCCTCGGCTGCGAAGTCACCATGATCGAAGCCTTAGACACCTTAATGCCAGGGTTTGACCCCGAAATCTCAAAACTGGCCGAAAGAACCCTGATCAAAGCCCGTGACATCGAAACCTACGCCGGCGTATTTGCCACCAAAATAACCCCAGGCGCACCAGTTACCATTGAATTGACAGATGCGAAAAGCAAAGAAGTCATCGATGTTTTAGAAGTCGATGCTTGCTTAGTGGCCACCGGACGAGTACCCGCCACCAAAAACCTCGGCCTAGAAAATATTGGCGTTGAAACCAACCGAGGGTTTATCCCCGTCAACGACAAAATGGAAGTGATACGAGATGGTGAACCCGTTCCCCATCTTTGGGCAGTGGGAGATGCTAACGGTAAAATGATGTTAGCTCACGCAGCATCGGGCCAGGGGGCGATCGCGGTCGAAAATATGTGTGGACGAGAAACCACCATCGACTATCGCAGTATTCCAGCCGCAGCCTTTACTCACCCTGAAATCAGTTATGTTGGCCTGAGTGAACCGGCAGCCCGCGAATTAGGAGAAAAAGAAGGGTTTGAGGTTTCTTGCGTCAAAACTTACTTTAAAGGCAATTCTAAAGCCCTTGCTGAAGGGGAAACCGATGGCATCGCTAAGGTGGTGTATCGTCAGGATAATGGGGAATTATTAGGGGTTCATATCATGGGCATTCACGCCTCTGACTTGATCCAAGAAGCAGCAAACGCGATCGCCCAACGCCAAAGCGTCCAAGAGTTATCCTTTAATATTCATACTCATCCCACTCTCTCAGAGGTGTTAGATGAGGCATTTAAACGGGCCGAGGCTAGGGTGTAGCAGGAGCCGGGGGAGCCGGGGGAGCAGGGGGAGCAGGGGGAGCAGGGGGAGCAGGGGGAGAGGGGGAGACTGGGAGACTGGGAGAGGGGGAGTAGGGGGAGCAGGGGGAGCCGGGGGAGCAGGGGGAGCCGGGGGAGCCGGGGGAGCAGGGGGAGCAGGGGGAGCAGGGGGAGCAGAGGGAGCAGGGGGAGAAAAAGATTAATTTTGTTTCTCGTCTTCCCACACTCCCCAAACTTCCCAAACTTCCCACACTTCCCACACTCCCCACACTCCCCACCCTTCCTAAGAATTAATTGACGAAATGGGGAAAAAACCCCTTAGAATAAGTAACGTTAGGTATCAAACTAAAAAAAAGGTAACAAATATATGACACCATCTTTAGCTAATTTCATATGGAGCCTAGTTTTGGGAACTGTTATCGTAGTTATCCCCATTACTATTGGACTGATCGTCATTAGTCAAAGCGATAAAATCAAGCGCAACTTCTAAGCTTGTTTGAGTTTGCCCCATCCTCAAGTTGGGTGGGGTTAAGTTAATAAAAGTGAACGGTTGACAGTTGAGTAAACCCTCTTAGCCACCTATATTTATGCTATATTGATACCGTGAGTAAGAGCAAGGTTGGTCATGCTGATATTTTGCTAGAACGGTGAAATTCCGGCCAGTAAGAGACGGGATCTAATTCTACGACTATGGTACAGGCAAGCAACGCAGCAAAAAGGAGTGATTTATTGCCGTAATGATGGGTACAACCACTCAGAAAGCATTTATTTAAAGTAAGTCCACAGTTTGATTAATTATTATCAAATCGAGGGATGTAGATGTCTTTTGAAGGGCATAAAAATAGATAAAAATCTAGCAAGTTAATAAGTGAAGACGTGGATTTATCCCGTCGGAATTTAGCGACTAGAATCCATGTCTTTCAAAACATGGAAACTTCAAGGAGAGCGATAATGGTTAATTTTGGGCTGAACTCAGCCAGCGTCCTCGGAATTTTTTTAGCCGTTGCCGGAGCAGGGTTATACTTCTTGCGAACGGTTCGGCCAGAGCTATCGAGAGATCATGATATCTTTTTCGCCGCAGTCGGGTTATTATGCGGTTTAATTCTACTATTTCAAGGATGGCGACTCGATCCCATTCTACAATTTGGACAATTTTTGTTGACCGGCTCGGCTGTATTTTTTGCCGTGGAAAGTATTCGTTTAAGAGGAGCAACCACCGAACAGGCCAGACGCAGTTCCTCCTTTGTTGATGACGATCGCCGTGTGAGTAAAACTCGAGTTTACACAGAAGCAGAACTCGATCGCCTAGAACCCTACGAAGACGAACAACCGACTTATCGCAATAACCCTCGTTTACAAGGATACGCTGATCCTCGCAGTAATCGCGGGTATGATGAAGAAGAGCCTCGGACTCGGCGATCGCGTCGTCGCCCTTCTTCTAGCGATCCTTATGGCGATCGCCCCTCTCCCCGACGAACAACCTCTTCTAACCGCCGCCCAAACCCCAACGATAACTACGACGCTTGGGATAACGCAGATGATATGTGGGAAGATCGCCCCAAAAAACGCAGTCCTAAGCGTCCTCGTCCAGAAACCTCACCCCCAGAAACCTCATCCCGTCCCCCTCGTCAACGTCGTCCTCGTCCTACCACAGAACCAAGACGTTATCCCTCTTCTCCAGAGGAAACCCCGACCCCGACGGACTATGTCGACTATCAACCCATTGATCCGTCTCAAAGTCCTAGAAAACGAAGTCCTAAACCCTCAAAACCTAACAAGAATTACGAAAGCGATCGCCCATCTGATCCCTCTAATTTTGATTATTAAAATGATTGTTGCTATCCCTAGAGACTAGGAGTAGGGCAAGAACAAGAAAGACAAGGGAAATAGGGAGGAAAATCAATATTCTTCCCATCATCTTCTCTTCTTCAAGTAATACCAAATCCGCTTATTATTGTAGAGTAAAATTTTTTCTCCCCCTGCTTCCTCTGCTTCCTCCGCTTCCTCAGCTTCCCTTGCCTTCTCAATATGATAAATGAGTTTGGCATAATTGATTAATAGCCATAATAATAATTTCGGGTTCGTCTATCCAGACAAAATGACTACTTTTATTAGCTAAAATTTGATGAGAATTGGATGAAAGTTTAAGTAATTCATCGTGAATAATATCTCTAAGTTTATTGGTAGCTTTTAAAGGTAAGAAGAATGTAAAAATAGAAGGGTTAAAAAAGGTTTTTGATTTGATGCTAATCAGAGGAATATCACCTAAGTTATTGGCCTTTTTTACTTGGGTAGCACTGGTTTCTAAATTCCAGATTTCTCTAGCCATCGTTAACCAATGTTTGGGATGATAAAAGGATTGTTTAACGGTTTTAAGACTATCTTGATTAAACTTCCTTAATTGCGGTTTAATTAATTCAAATATTTTACAAGTTCCTAATAGTCTTATCAATCCTAAGGTAGCTCCAAAAATTGACATGATAAACCCTGAAAAGAAAAATAATTTTAGTAACTTTACCGATAAAGGTAACTTTAACATCCCTTTTTCATGAAGTCCATCCGTTAAAATAATCCCACAAACTTTCTCAGGAAAATAATGAGCATATAATCTCACATTATAGCTACCAAACGAATCACCGACTAACAAATAGGGTGGATTAACCTCTGCTTTTTGTAAAAGCTGATCCAACTCATCAACAATTTCCTGACTACATCGCTTTTTTGGACTAGAATCACTCCAACCATATCCTGGTCGATCATAGATAAAAACGTTCGTAATTTTCGCAATTTCATCGATTAAAAAATAACCTTCTATCCCTCCCAAACTATGGTCAAATACCACAGTAACATCACCCATTCCTTTCTGATAATAATGAACCTTATAACCCCCTAAATCAACTAATTTTCCTGGAGGAACTTCTTGAAAAACTTCCCAATATCTAATTAACCAATGATAGCTAGTTGTGAAACATAAAAAAATAATTTTGAGATAATTAAAAAGGACTTGATTATCCATACCACTGTTAAAAGTAAATTATAAAAAATAGCCAAAAAATTGACGGTTATTACTAGGCCGACACGCTATAATAGTTAAGGTTATTAAGATTAACACTTATTTGGCCATAAAATAACTTAATCTTGCTTTTTTCTGTCATATCTTAACAATGTCTTCCAATCAACCGCAACGGGAACCCCATTCAGCCTCTAGTTTAGAAGAAATTCGCGCCACACGCCTCGAAAAAGTAGAACAGTTGAAACAATTAGGGTTAATCCCTTATGCTTATCAATGGAAATCTACCCACGATGCTGCCACTTTACAAGATAAATATGCCAGTCTAAAGGATGGGGAGGAAGTGGAGGTAGACGTTGCGATCGCAGGAAGAATTATTGCTCGTCGTGTCTTCGGAAAACTGGCTTTTTTCAACCTACAAGACGAAACTGGAACCATACAATTATATCTGGATAAAAAAGAAATTCAGGCACACATGAGTGATCTTGAAAGTGCCTTTAATCATCTCAAAAAATTGACTGATACGGGGGATATTATTGGGGTAAAAGGAAGCATAAAAAGAACTGAAAAAGGTGAACTTTCTGTTAAAGTCAAAGAGTATAAAATCTTAACTAAATCCCTATTACCGTTACCTGATAAATGGCACGGGTTAACGGATACAGAAAAACGCTACCGTCAACGATATGTAGACTTAATTGTTAACCCCCAAGTTAGACAAACCTTTCGTCGTCGGGCCCAGATTACTGCTTCTATTAGACGTTATTTAGATAACCAAGGCTTCATAGAAATAGAAACCCCCGTATTACAGTCAGAAGCAGGGGGAGCAGAAGCCCGTCCTTTCATCACTTATCATAACACCTTAGAGATGGATTTGTACCTAAGAATTGCCACAGAATTACATCTGAAAAGGTTAATTGTAGGTGGGTTTGAAAAAGTATTTGAGATGGGGAGAATTTTCCGAAATGAAGGGGTTTCCACCAAACATAATCCTGAGTTTACCTCCATTGAAGTGTATCAAGCTTATGCTGATTATAATGATATGATGGAGTTGACAGAAGCCATTATTACCACCGCAGCAGAAGATGTTTTAGACAGTTTAAAAATTACTTATCAAGGAGAAGAAATCGACTTATCAACCCCTTGGCGACGGGTAACTATGCACGATATTGTTAAAGAAAAGAGTGGCATAGATTTTGAAAAGTTTACAGACTTTGAAGCAGCAAAAAATACAGTCAAAGCAGCCGGTTTAGAAGTCCCTGAAACCTGTCAAAGCTTAGGTAAATTACTCAATGAAGTGTTTGAACAAACCGTAGAAGAAACCTTAATTCAACCGACATTTATCCTTGATTTTCCTGTAGAAATTTCTCCTTTAGCTAAACCTCACCGCAGTAAACAAGGATTAGTTGAACGCTTTGAATTGTATATTGTGGGACGAGAATTAGCCAACAGTTTTTCAGAATTAACTGATCCCATTGATCAACGAGAAAGGTTGGAAAAACAAGCCGAACAAAAGGCAGCCGGAGACTTAGAAGCCCATAGTGTTGACGAAGATTTCTTAACAGCATTAGAATATGGTATGCCCCCTACAGGCGGTTTAGGAATTGGCATTGATCGCCTGATTATGTTATTAACTGATTCTGCGAGTATTCGGGATGTTATTGCATTCCCCTTGCTAAAAAATCAGAGTATTGCTATCAAGTCTTTTGATTATGATCAAGATACGAAAACGCTTAGAATTGAGTTCACTAATGGCGGAATTTATAAGTATCATGATGTTCCGCAACCTGTGTATGATGAGTTAGAAAAAACCCCATCCAAAGGACAATATTTTAATGCTAACATTAAAGATATATTTGGCTTTGATAAGGAAACCTAATATAGTAAGTTAGGGAGAAGTTACCACTTTTCTCTCCTTACTAACTTCAGTTTCAAACTCATATCCTCCTGCTTGTACTTGTAATTTTCCTTGTTTATAGCCTAAAAAGATGGGAGATTTATCAGTTGTTGGACTGTTATAAAGGGCAAAATTTTCTGACCATTGATGTAAGTCTCCATTACGCATAATCATGGGTAAAAGATTGAGAGGATTATAAATTAATTTTAAGGTTTGTTGATTACTTCCTTGATAGTTTACAATTCCTTGAGTTAACTTTTCTACGTTAAGCTGACTCTTTGTTTTGATATTATTTTTAAATTGCTCATAACTGCCGTGGGTTTCCTTTTCTCCAACTTCTAAAGCAAACCCATAAAAATTTTCCTTATTTCTTTCTGCTGTTAAAAATTTTTCTTGTTCATATCCCTTTTTATTACTATTCACTTCTTGATACTGTTTTAAATTAATAGGATGAATCGCTAACCAAGTTTTCTCTAATTTAAAGAACCAAATATTATCTTCAATTTCTTCCAGGGCATTTTGAGGGATTTGAAAGTTAAAATTAGCTTGAGAGGGAGGTCTTAACCAGATTAAAAGATTACGATATTGTCCTATTTGATCTCCCGAATTTTTCCCCGGATTAACTAATCTTTTTCCAGTATTAGCCACAAAATAATCAACCCCTCGCTGAGAATTATAAGCCATTAATTTAAACGGGGCCACATCCCCATCAGCAAATTTTGCTACCAAACTCCCCATTTGATAACTATGACCAAAAAACTGAGTTTCCCAGTATCCCGGTTCATCAAAATTACCAGGTTTCCAATTTTCATATAAAGGTTTACTGCTCAAAATTTCCACAGGTTTATTAAAGTTTTTGTGGGCTAATGCTACCGCCGCTAAAGGAGGACGATAGGAACTGGTAACGAGAAATAAACTATCAGTTTCAGGACGATTATTTGGTAAGGGAGTGTCCCCAAAATATAACCAAAACGTCCGTGCAGCCGATGCCCTCATAGCCACATTTCCTCCCCCATAATCACGCTTTACTGGACCTCCCCAACCCCCTCGATAATATTTAATCCCAGCAGCGATAGACATCCAATCTAAGGCCGCTTTTGCTAATAATTTAACCTCGGGATCTTTAGCAAAATCATAAAGATTTAGATAGGGTGCAAACGTATGTCCATGATACACTTCTGAGTCCCATTCTCCCATACCAATATGATACAAAGCCCACACATATCGCTGAATTTTTTCTTTATAAATTAAGCGTGTTTTCTCATTACCTGTTTCTTCGGCCATTAAGTAAACAGATGTTTCTCTCATTGCCCTTAAATTGTCCGTATTGCGTCCATCAACCCATCTTCCTCGCCGACTAATATCCCAGTCTCGACCGCTACCATCTCCTAACCCATAAACAGGATGAGGACGGGTTAAAGGATCTTCTTGAGTCCATTTTTTTGCCCCCTCAAACATCCGTTGTTTATAGTCAGAATCAAGAAATTTTCCATACAAAAAATACTTACGAATTTGTCCTTTTAACGTGAAACAATAATAGTAATCAATACCGTCAGTTTGTTGGTGATCTTCAGCTTGGGGATCTTCTCGTTGTAAAAAAGCGATCGCTTTCTCTTCATTTCCTGCTAAAAAATCTAACATTGCTCTCGGATAAGACCGTTTTTCGTTTTCTCCATAAGCACTCCCGTAACTTTTGATACCGGCATAAAAGTTAATAATTTCTAAGGCTCTTTTTTGATAACTTTGTTCTAATTCTTCTGTCCATTGATTGCGGTATTTTGGCTCAACTTCAGGTAACTTTAAAGAAGACATTTGACTCAATTCTGCCGTTACAGATGTTGTGTTAATCAGGCCAGATGAACAGCTTATTAATGGGGTAGAACATAGTAAGGTTAAACTAAGAGGATAACTCAATATAGATAGTTTCATGACTTATTAATCGTTAATAATTTCAAAATTATAGTCAGCAAAATTACTACTTTGACGAATGACTCGAACTAATAAAGGATCGGTATTGCGATCGCCACTTTTGAGAAATTGTAAGGGTTCTCCTGATGTTTCTGAGGGAGATAAATTGGTTTGTTGTAAATTAATCAACACGGTATTTCTTGTGGCATTTTCAAACAATGCTTTAGTGAATGCTTTAGTGGCATCATAACTGGTTGCTGTACGCCAACTGACTCGACCTCCCCATCGTTTTGCTGCTAAAGTTGTGTAAGGATAAGTATTCCTAGCAAACCAAGGAACCGCTAATACTAAACCGTCTACTCCCCCTTGACTTAATTTTAAGGTAGCAGGGTTATATAGTGCATCACCCCCTAATAATTTTTTAGGGTTTTCTAGATTAGCATTAGCATCAGCAATTTGCAAAGAAAGGTTAATAATCTTATTATCAGTATTGGGAAATAAAACAAACCCATCTACTTGATTTTTTAGGGCTTCTACTGTACTTTTAGGATTAAAATTAGGAAGACTCATATCTAATACCGTTGTTGTACCTAACAATTGAAATCCATTAACAAATGCTTGTTTGAGACTTTCACTATAATTGCTGGTGGATGTGTAAAAAACAGCCAAATTACTCATATTATTTCTGACAGCATATCGGGCTAAAAATTGCCCTGCTTTGGCATCGGATGGCACCGTTCTAAAAAAAACATTACCAGATAAACTGGTACTGGTGCTAGTAGGAGAAATCATCGCTATTCCTGCTGTTTCATAGGCTTCTAATCCTTTAGCACTGGCACTACTGGAATTATGACCAATCACGCCTAAAATATCATTATTATTAACAATTTTTTGGGCAACTTGTTGAGCATAATTAGGATCATTACTATCATTAACAATGACTATTTCTAATAATCTATTATTAATACCTTGTTGATTAAATTGAGTTTGTGCTTGTGCGACTCCCCGTAACATTTCTTCTGCATTGGTTTGTTTTTGATCCACTGGAACAACCGCAGCCAAAGTGAAGGGTTTTCCTTGTTTTCTTGCTTGTGAATTATTTAGATAAATTTGCACTTCTGGATCATTGGGTGCTGCTTGAACTGCTTGGGTAAACTGTTGATAAGCTTGGTCATAATTTCCTGCTTTAAATGCTGTTATACCTTGGTCTACACTCGGATTAATTTGATTGGTAAATAAACGGCGATCGCCACTACTAAATCGTTCTTCTAGAGGAATACCAGTTAAACTAGGATTAGTAGGCGATGGAGTCGTTGTTGATGAAGTAGAAGCGTTAGGTGTTGGGTTAGAAACAGGGTTTTTATCAGGAATAACAAGGGGTTTCAATGCTAATTCCCAAAGCACAATAATAATGGTTAAGGTTCCAATCGTGCTTAAGATAGCGAAGATTATTTTTAAGGTCTTATTCATAAATAATTGAAAGTAATTGTAATTTTGTCTAATTTTTACTCAATCATAGCTTATACCAATTCTCAAAAGTTATTAAAGACTTATCTTGTCATTGCGAGAAGAAAAATCAACATTACTCTCTGATTCTCACTCAAACCCCCCGAAGCAATCACCGTAACATTATAAATATGTTCAGTCTATAGATTCTTACTCACACTCGTAATCAACAGATGCAAAAGTATAATTTGAGCCGGCTGGTGCATTTTTAGTACCTTGAACAACTTGAACTAAAATAGGAGGAGTATTGCGATCGCCATCACCAAAAAATCTTAAAGGTTCTCCTGATGTTTTGTCTTTTAATAAGTTAGTTTGTCTTAAGTTATTCAATATCGTTTCTCTTGTTGCATTAGGAGATAATGCGTGAATAAATGCTTGAGTTGAATCATAACTGGTTGCAGTACGCCAACTTACCTGTCCTCCCCATCTTTTTTCTGCTCTTTCCGTATAAGAATAATTTTTGTCAGCAAACCAAGGAACTGCTAGTATTAACTTTTCTACTACCTTATCACCATCGATTAAAACTTCAGGATTATAGATAGTATCTCCTCCTAATAGTTGAAAGGGTTGAGGTAATTCTTTATTCGCTTTTGCTACTTCTAAAAAAATCTTGATAATTTCTTCGTCGGTACTGGGAAAGAAAACAACTGCATCTACTTTATTTATTAAAGATTGGACTTTATCTTCTGGATTGAAACTAGGATCACTCATATCAATTAAGTTGTTCCTTTCAATTGATCCTCGGAAGTTTTCAGCAAAATCATCTTTAATAGTAACACTATAAGCACTTACAGCATCTATGTTTAATCCAGCTTTTTCTGTATAAAATATGGCTAATTCTTTCAAATCATTATTGAAAGCATAGTCAGCTAAACAACTAGCTAGTTTTTCATTAGAAGGAACAGTTCTAAAAAAAATATAACTGGATAAGTCCGTTGCGGTACTGGTAGAGGAAATAACTGGGAGGTTAGCTTGGGTATATTCAGGTAATGCTGCTTTAGTAGAACTACTTGAATTATGTCCAATGACTCCTAAAACAGAGGGATTATTAGCTAGTCTTTGAGCAACTTGTTGAGAAATCTCAGGTTTGTTACTATCATTAACGATCATAATTTCTAGTAATCTATTATTCAAACCGTTGTTATCATTAAATTTAGTTTGTGCATCAGCAATTCCCCGTAATATTGCTTTAGCATTATTTTCCTTAGTATCCATAGGAACTACTGTTGCTAAAACAAAAGGTTCTTGATGTTGCTGTCTTGCTTGACTATTATTCAAATAAATTTGAACTTCTGGATCACTACGATTGGCTTCAACTGCTTCTCTGAAATATTCCTCAGCATCATCATACTTTTTTTGGTTAAAAGCTTCTATCCCATTCTGGATATTAACTTCATAAAATAGACGACGTTCACCAACGCTAAATCTATTTTCTAGTGGTATTATCTGGTTCAGATTATTCAGATCATTAGGATCATTCGGAGCAACTATTGGTAGAATAATGTTTCGACAAAACAATTCCCACAGGACAATTACTATGGCAATGATACCAATAATACTAAAGAATTTAATAAGCTTTTTGGGAGGTTTTTTCATAAATGTTATCAGTTAAATTTAATAATACTATGAGTAATAAAAATGGTTATATTTCTAAATCAAGGAAGTTGAATAAGAGAAGAGTTGTCTGTTTGATTATTCAAGGGTGTATATTTAATTAACACTTTGTAAGTCATAAAAATCATAGCTGATAAACCAATTAAAGCCAAAATAAAGTAAATAATATTTTCAGCTTTTTTTGTAAAATTATTTAACTTATTTTCTTGAAAAAATTCATTTAATATATTATTAAAAACAGATTTATAAATTTTATTATAAACTTCTAATTTATTATTTCTTTTAACCATAAATCCTGACAAACGTAATTCTAATTCTTCTGGAGTTGAACTAATCAATAGACCATTAATAATACTATTTTTATCATAGTTAGAAAAAAAACTAAAGTGGTTTTTAATATAAATTAACCTTTGATGAATAGTTCTTAAATGTTGAGGATGATCTTGAGATTGCCAATGTTCAATGATTTTCCATTGAATTAAATAATTAATATAATGTTTTTCTGATTTACCGTGTATTCGGTTAGAGTCTTGTTGAATAAAATAACAAATTTTTTGAGTTAAAAAAGGTTGTCCTCCTGTCCATTCTAAAATTTCTTTCATTACTGCTTCAGGATCATCCACTTTCTGTTTTAATCCTTCCCATAAAGGTTTTGTTTCTTGTAATGTGAATCCTTCTAATTCAATGGCTTTACCAATATTAAAAGGGGTTAGAGCGTTGTTTGACATTAAATCACAAGGATTAGCAACACCTGAAATTATAAAAGTTAATTGATTATATTTAGAATTATGAGACCGAGCTTGATAAAATCCACGAATTAAGGTAAAGAAATCATCTTTAAAATCAAACTTAATAATACTATCAATTTCATCAAAAAAGATAATTATTTTTGCTAGGTTATTCTTCGTTATAACATCCTCAATAAAAAGTTTAAATCTGTTTCTCGGTGATAAATTTTGATGAGAATCCCACCATCTATAGATATTATCAATCTCAAAAATAGCATTCAATCGTTCAATGAGTCCAAAGTACCATTCTTCAATACTACTGTTTTGATCACCAATCAAAGAAATGTCAATAAAAACAGAGCTAAAACCCTCTCTTTTTAAACGTTGTGATATTTTAATCGTTAGGCTAGATTTTCCCATTTGTCGAGCATTTAAGACATAACAACATTCTCCTTTTTTCAAAGCTTCATAAAGTTCGTGATCTGCTTTACGTTCAATATAAGTTGGATGATTCGGTGGTAAACTTCCCCCTACTTTATAATCGTAGGGAGGTTTAACTGCTCTATTCATTGTATTCCCTTTAGATTTTCTTTAAAGTATATACGATATAATTGGCATCTTAGCTCTATTTTTTCGTTCTTGCGTGTAATAAATCCTAAATCCTCCAATTTAGTAATTTCATCAAAGCTCAATTTTGTTTCCTGCGATGTTTCAATAATTTCTTGAAACTTCTTATATAATTGTTTATTTTTATTTCGCCTTAATATGAAGAACTGTTGTATTAAAAAGTTACTATAAATTCCTGATTTTGTAGAGGATTTTTTGAGAATTTCATCAAGATTCTCTATTTTGCTTGAAAGGTGTTGAAAGGTTAAATTAATTAGATAAGGATGGCTACCAATTAAAGCTTTCAGCGTATCAATATCATTTGGTTCCAATTTAAGTTTATACTGTTTTGCTAGTTTGTCTATTTGTACATCATTCAACTGTTTTAATTCAAGATGTATCCCTGTATTAAATGGAGATTGATTAATATCTAATTGGCTATAGTCTTCTACATAGGCTAAAGCTAACCTTAACTTCTCCCATGTTGAATTAATTTTTGCCGTTTCGTGCCAACTTCTGAGCATAGATAAAAACCCCTCAGCAACTTCTACATATTCAAGTTCAAATAATTTATCTAATTCATCTAACCCTAATATTAAAGGTGGTTCATTAGAAGATAATACATACTGTTCAAAAAATCCTGTTGCCTTTAGCTTACTATTTCCTGGATGTTCTTTCCATTGATATTGCTTAAATTTGTCTTGTAACCCTAACATTTGAGCAACACTAACACAAAAGAACTGCAAAAATTTATCTAAAGAGCTAAAATCTTCTTTTTCTCCTAATCTCATAGATAAACTAATTCCCCTTAATCCTTGCTCTTTTCCATAGTTAATTAAACGAGATAAAAAGGTTGTTTTACCCATTTTAGGAGAGCCTTTAATTCTCAATAAACAACCAGGTTTAAGTATCTCTGTCTTAGCTGTTTTTTCTAGAATAGGATGTTTAACATAATAATTGGTCGTAACTTCTGACAGTTCTTCTATAGATATTGCTTGGGTTAACTCAGCTTTTTGTGTTGTTTGGAATCTTGCGATCGCCTCTTTGAAATTCGTCTTACTGACTTTCTCTCCTAAAGTATCTGACAACTCTTTCCAAAACTTATGACCTAAATCACCTTTAAAATAACTTGCTTCATATGGTTCATTTTCCACCATCTCATCATAAGTTAAACCTTGCCAAGAACCCTTAAATAAGACAGTTTCAGCATCACTTAATGCTCTTCCATGTTTGGAGCGCATAACTTGATTTACGGTTTTGAGTGCTTCATTTAGTTCCATGTTGATAAATATAGAAATTCCCATATTTGTCGAGTCCAGTCTGTTTGAGTTGTAAGCCAAAAGCAACAGATAAGAATTAGCAATAATATTTGCAGTCTACCTGATCAGAGTAGAAAACACCATAATAAAATTAAGTACCCTGAAATACCTTGAAATACCTTGCTTAAACAGGATTTAATAGGTAGAATATAAAAGATGGTCAAAGTCAAAGTTGAAGTTAAAACTGGTAAAAACTTGTCATCATGAATAATAATTCTATTCTTAAATCAGTTGCACGAACAAATCCCCTTCCTGTCCCTAAAAAATCTTATCTTAAACCTCCTCTCGCTGAAGCCAAAAATAGGGGTTTAAAGATCAAGAAGCAGCTATTGGAAGCAGAAGGAGGATGTGCTAAGAGTAAAAAAATTTCTGAGACGTTAGGAATGTCTCCTCAAGTCATTGATCAACGTCGTCAGCAGGGGAAACTAATGGGTTTTTCTAATGAAAAAGGTAAATATATCTATCCACTTTGGCAATTTACAAACAAAGGAGAAACCATCAATGGATTAGAAGAAGTCTTAGAAAAACTACAAGACTTTGATCCTTGGATGCAAATTGCTTTTTTCCTCAATCCTAATGTTCGTTTAAACGATAAAACTCCTTTAGAGATGTTACGAATGGGAGAGATAGAACCGGTTATTAATAGTGCGATCGCTTTTGCCAATGACGAACCCGACTAATAATTTACCAGGGGAACATCCCTATCCCCCATCAGATTTATTTAGAAGAGAATTACCCCTGAAAATTATTGAAGCAAGAACGGTTTTTTATCGAGTACATCAAGCTCAATACGATCCTATTTATTTTAATAATTCTAGTCAAGGTAGATTTAATATACCCGAAGGGGTTATGTATTTAGGAATAGATGAATGGGTTGCTTTTCGGGAAACAATTGGCTCTTTTAGTGAGTATCGCTTAATTAGTTGTGAAGAGTTGAAAAAGCGTCGTTTGAGTCAAGTTATTAGTAGTCGTAATTTGTCTTTAGTGGATTTAACAGGAAACGGATTAACATTATTGGATGCCGATGGTAGACTGTCAACAGGTAGCTATAATATTGCTCAAAGATGGTCACAAGCTCTGCAAGATCACCCTTCAAATCCTGATGGTATTTATTATCGATCTCGATACGATCTTGCTCGTTTCTGTTTAGCATTATATAACATACGAACTAATTCTATTTTACAAGTTATTAAGACTTATGATTTTCTGAGTGAGGAGTATCAAGGGAGATTAGGTGAAATATTAGATGAGTATCAATATGGTTTGATCGAAATGGATTAATTAATAAGTAGAACTATATTTTCTTAATTACTTAGAATTAGCTAAAAAATTCATTTTACTTGAGTTTATGTATATAATAAATTCTTATTTCTTATGCTAATGGTGTATCTTTTACCATATCGTCATAAATCAAGTCTTGCCAAGATCCCTTAAATAAAACAGTTTCAGCATCATTTAACGATCTTCCTGGTTTGGATAGCATAATTGGATACACAGTAGAGAGTGCTTCTTTTAGTTCCATTGTGATAAGAATAATAAATTTCAGTACCTTGTTTTTTCTTGATTTAGCTATAATGATAAGAGAAACTAAAAACTTGTAAATACTTGTCATCATGAATAATAATTCTACTCTTGAATTTGTTGCGGGCAAAAATTCATCCGCTTTGATAACACAACTAGCCAAAGATTTGAATATTTCAGAAGAGGAAGTTATGCAAAAAGGACTTCTGTTTATGAAATTGTATGCAGGACTACAGAAATCCAAAAGGGGACGTATCCTTTTAGAAACAAACGGAGAAACACAAGAGATAATTATCTAAAATGTCTTCAAATCCATCTGCAAATCCTGAACAAAAAACAAAAACCAACTCGGAAAATTTGAAATTATTTGCCGAGGAGTTTGGTGATGGCAAGTCTAATGATTCAGAATCTCAAACTATTGACGATTTAAAAGCTATGAGTTCTGAAAATCGTAAAAATAGAAATAATTGGATAGCTTCTATTTTAGCTGTTGCTTTGTGGGCTGTCCTTATTTTCACTATCGCTTATCATTTGATTACGACGGTTAACTTTTCCCAACATCTTTTAACTTCAGATAGTTCTGTAGAACTTGAAAAAGTAAAAACTGCTGTAACATTGGTTGATGATACCGCTAAAACCCTCTATTCTTTTTTAGGGACTTTGGTAACTGCTGTGACTGCTTATTATTTCAAAACCGTTGCAGATGAAGTTAATAGGAATTCTTCTTAACAGCACTTAATTAATACCCTTGATTTTCAAGCGTTTTTAATGGCAACACCTCGATACATATAACCTGCAATTTTAGGTATATCTGAAGCATAAAATTCTTCTATTTGTACTTGATTAAACTGAGTTTCAATTAATTGTTTCATATTACGATTTAAGTGACAACCATCAGCAATAATTTTTTGCAGAGGAGTTAAGCGATTTTGCCATACTTGAATATTTGCTTCATTACTTAACCCATGTTCAATGAAATAGAATTTTTCCCCTGGTTTTAAGACGCGATAAATTTCTGATAAAGCTTGTTCAATCTGAGGAATACTACATAATGTCCAGGTACTCACCACTGCATCAAAACTATTATCATTCATCGGTAAATTTTCCCCTCCTAACACTTTATTTTCAACAGGAATAACACTCGATTCAATTCGTTTTTTAGCATAGCGATTCATTCCTTGATTGGGATCAATTACTGTTAGTTTTGTGACGGTTTCAGGATAATAAGCAAGATTTAAGCCAGTTCCAAACCCAATTTCTAAAACGTCTCCTGAAATATCTTTTAATAACGCTTTTCTATAGTCAGAAAAAGGGGAACCCGACATCATTAAATCAATTCCCCAAGGAAAAATAATATCAGAATAAAAACCCACGTATCCTCCTTGTAATTTGCTGCTTTAAGAGACTGTTCCTAAACAAAATATTAAGTAGGGTGCATTAGGAAAACTATATTTTTTGGGTAGTTACTATAATTTTTTTGTGCCGTAATGCACCGAAAACTTACTTTTTGGTGTATTACGCTACGCTAATACACCCTACAGTTTTCTTAAGATTTACTTTACAAACAGTCTCTAAATTAAATGTTTTGCTAATTCTAAATCAAAATAGTTTTTATTTTTAATTTCTCCTTGAATAAGGGTAAACGCATTATTCGGTTCTCCTAAATGATTTAAGACTAAACTAGCTAGAGAGAAATCTTGTTCTTTTGTATAATCATGTATGGTAATAACCGTTTTCAAATTAGCTTGATAAGCGGCTTGTAAACCATGAAAAGAATCTTCAAAAACTAAACATTCTTCTGGGGGCAAATTCATTTTATCTAAGACATAGTTATAAATATCGGGTGCTGGCTTTTTATTAGCAACAATATCCCCGGCTGCAATCACTTCAAACCAATTAGGATTTAAGTGTTTTTCTAACAACGCTAAGGCATTGGGTAACGCGCTAGTTGTAGCGATCGCAAGTCTTATTCCCTCCTGATAAGCTTCTTCAATTAGTCGTTTGACTCCCTGACGTAATTGAATTTCTCCCGATGATAATAGCTGACGATAATGGGTTGTTTTTGCTTGATGAAGTTGTGGGATTAAGGTTTCTGAATTTTCCTTGATATCAGGCTGGTATTGTTGTAAATAATAGCTAATTCTTTCTTTTCCTCCCGAAATTTCTAATAACTCTCCATAGAGACTTTCAGACCAATACCAGTTTAAATCGGCTTCAGCAAAAGCACGATTAAAAGCAATGCGATGGCCATCTTTTTCCGTTTCAGCTAATGTACCATCCACATCAAAAATCAAAGCCTTTAACTGTATCATAATTGAGGTTTTCTCGCTAACAAATTGTCGTTAAATGTTGCTATGCCGTGCCAATGTTTTTTTTTGCAAACATTCCCTAACGATTAAAGTCCATCAACCACAGGATGGAAATAAAAAGCTAAACTAATGAGTACATAAGTAGCCAATAATAAAGTCCCTTCCAGCCAATTAGAACGACCATCCGAACTAATAGAATTAGTAATCAACACTGCTACAGCCACAGCCACCAATTCAAACGGATTAAAATCTAAATCCATCGGTTGTCCTAAAAACCAGCCAGCAATCACTAAAACAGGGCCAACAAATAAAGCAATTTGTAAACTTGATCCTACCGCCACTGACATCGACAAATCCATTTTATTTTTCATGGCCACCGTAACCGCCGTGGCGTGTTCTGCGGCATTACCCACAATAGGTAATAAAATGACCCCAGTAAATAAAGCCGTTAAACCCAAAGCTGAAGTCGCTTCTTCTAAAGAATTGACCAATAATTCTGATTCAACCGCAACCCCGAGGGTAACTAATAAAAGAATAATAATCCATTTAGTGAGATTAACATTATGGTCTTGTTCTTCCCTTTTTTCTTCTTCTGCGGCCACTCCCACATCATACAAATAAGCATGAGTTTTCATCGAGAAAAGTAAAGTTAATCCGTAGACCAAAATTAAAACAACTGCCACCGCAACCGATAAATGTTGTAACGTTTGCTCTTCAATACCACTGGAAGTATATTGCACTGCTGTGGGTAATAAAATAGCAATTACCGCTAAATTCATGGAAGACGCATTGAGACGGGCCGCCACTGACTGAAATTCCTGCTCTTTATAGCGAAGTCCACCTAAGAGCATAGAAAAGCCCACCACTAACAATAAATTGCCGATAATTGAGCCAGTAATGGTGGCTTTCACCACACCAATTAATCCTTCTTTTAAGGCAACGAACGCCAAAATTAATTCCGTCGCATTGCCAAACGTAGCATTTAATAACCCTCCCAAATTTGGACCGACAACCACAGCGATTTCTTCTGTGGCCTGGCCCATCAAAGCAGCTAATGGCACAATGGCTAAGGCGGCAGTAATAAACGTGATCGTTGCTCCCCATTCTAGGAAGTGAGAGCCTAGAGATAAAGGGATAAAAATCAATAAAATTGACAAAATAGCACTCTTATTCAACATGATTGTCCTCAAGAATAGGTTAAACGCCTCAAAGCTTTATACAGACCTTTTTCAGTTTAGTTCATCCATCAATGAACTTGACATCTTCTCAAAATGTAAAGTTATATGATAAAACTATTGCAATACTGATAGGAGTATTTAGGGTCTAATCATGAGCCAAGCCAACCCCCACAAACCTCAAGATCAATACAAAAAACAAATACCTGTTGTGGTTTATGAACCAGACAGTCGTGTAAGGCACCCGATTAGGTTCATAAAAGAAATGTGGTACGATTTGCTTGCTTCACGTGAATTAGCATGGCAACTCTTTCAACGAAATCTTCAATCTCAATATCGTCAGTCCATACTGGGTGTTCTCTGGATTTTTATTCCGCCTTTAGTGACGGCTATCGGTTTAACCTTTCTCAGAGAAGCAAAAATTTTAAACCTAGGAGAAACCCCTATTCCCTATCCTGTTTTTGTTGCCCTTAGTATGACCCTGTGGCAAACCTTTATTCAGACATTCAACAGTACAATGGGTGCCGCTCGTACGGCTAAAGGGATGTTGACCAAATTAAACGTCCCCCCAGAAGCGTTTGTGATCGCAAAATTAGCACAAATTTTATTTAATTTTATGATTCAACTGATTCCGATTTTTTTCCTGTTTGTCTGGTTTAAAGTCGGGGTTAGTTGGACAATTCTGCTTGCGCCAGTTGCTTTTATCCACTTAATAATGTTTGGGACAGGGATGGGATTGCTCTTAGGACCGTTCTCTTGTCTCTATGGTGATGTCAGTAGAGCTATCGGTTTTATAACTCGGATTTGGCTATTTGTAACCCCTGTAATTTATCCTCAACCGAGAAGCGGAATCTGGTCAATTTTAGTCTCCATTAATCCTGTGACTCCCCTATTGGTAACCACAAGAGATTTGATAACCACTGGAGATATTACCAATATCGGAGGATTTTGGCTCGCTAGTGCTGCTGCTTTTATTACGACCTTTTTTGGATGGCTCTTTTATCGCTTAGCATTACCCTTTTTGGTGGAAAGAGCATAAGACTATTGAACACTCCACCAACTAAATCAAAGATTATAGTTGGGGATTCTTTTTGCACCAAGTGAAGGTGTTACCGAGAAAGGTGGTGTCCGCACCGGATCGCAAGACTTTTGCTTGCCAATCCCTCAGTAAAAGCAATCTTATCGATGTAGATGATTACTTATAGGCAAAAGGTCGTGTCTCCGAATCAAATTCTTTACCGTACCTAGTAAATATGCCCTATCTAGCATCGTAACACGAGTTGTGCTTTTTGCCGGGCCCCATCTAAATCAAAGATTTTAGATGGGGACTGCGCAAAAATTTATGTTCAAATTAGACAACAGCCCTCAAAAGTCAGTCAAACAATACACGGGGATTTCCATCCTCAGTGTATTTCTAGCAACTTGATGAGTTAACCTAAAATCAACTATGATGATCAATTGAATTTGAAAAACCCCATGGCCAACTTTAGGTTGGGGACTTCACTTCACTACAATATTGACTACAGGAAAGATTTTGTGACAGTCAGAGTTCGTATCGCCCCGAGTCCCACAGGGAATTTACACATAGGAACCGCCAGAACTGCTGTTTTTAACTGGTTATTTGCTCATCATCACCAAGGCCAGTTTATCCTCAGAGTCGAAGATACCGATCAAGAGCGATCGCGTCAAGAATATACAGACAATATTCAATCAGGACTGGCTTGGTTAGGTTTAACTTGGGATGAAGGCCCATTTTTTCAAACCCAACGCCTCGATCTCTATCGTCAAGCCATTCAAACCTTACTCGACAAAGGGTTTGCCTATCGTTGTTATTGTACCCCAGAAGAATTAGAACAGATGCGAGCGGCTCAAAAAGCCCAAAATCAAGCCCCTCGCTACGATAACCGTCATCGTCATCTGACCGAAGAACAACGTCAAGGGTTGGAAGCAGAAGGCAGAAAACCCGTCATTCGCTTTATCATCGATGATGACCGCGAAATTGTTTGGCATGATCTCGTTCGGGGTAACCTCACCTGGAAAGGTAGTGATCTCGGTGGAGATATGGTGATCGCCCGTATTCCAGAAAATTCGGAACAATCTTTCGGACAACCCCTCTATAATTTAGCAGTGGTGGTAGATGACATGGATATGAAGATTACCCACGTCATCCGAGGAGAAGATCATATCGCTAATACCGCTAAACAAATTCTTTTGTACGAAGCGTTGGGAGCAACAGTACCAGACTTTGCCCACACCCCCCTTATTTTGAACCAGGAAGGACGAAAATTATCAAAACGAGATGGGGTAACGTCTATCGATGACTTCCGTCAAATGGGCTTTTTACCCCAAGCTTTGGCTAACTATATGACCCTATTGGGATGGACCCCCCCAGACTCCACCCAAGAAATTTTTACCTTGAGTGAAGCGGCTCAACAGTTTAGTTTAGAACGGGTGAATAAGGCCGGTGCTAAGTTTGATTGGGATAAACTCGATTGGATTAATAGTCAATATTTACATAAAATGTCAGGGGCCGAATTAGTGGATCTCCTAGTTCCCTATTGGCAAGAAGCCGGTTATCCTATCAATGTAGACAGCGATCGCCCTTGGTTAGAACAGATCGCTACTTTGATCGGGCCCAGTCTCACCCGTTTAAGTGATGCAGCTAAAGAAAGTGTCTTGTTATTCGGTGAAACGGTAAACTACAGTGATGAAGCCACCGCCCAAATGGAACAAGAGGGCGTTAAAGAGGTCTTACAAGCTGTTTTAGAGAAGATTCCCCCCTCGTCTCAGTTAACGGAAGAAGAAGCCAAAGACATCCTCAAACAAGTGACGAAAACCTTTAAGGTGAAAAAAGGATTAGTTATGCGATCGCTTCGTGCCGGTTTCATGGGTGAGTTACACGGGCCCGATTTAATTCAATCTTGGCTAATCCTCAACCAAAAAGGATGGGATAAAAGTCGTTTAACTCATGGTTTAAGTTGATGATAAACGTGTAGAAAAATTTTCCTTTTCCATCAGTTTAAAGGTTAAGGTGGGCAACTGGGAAACTGACTTGCTCACCTTAAAAAATTGATGAAGATCACATCTAGCTTTTGTTAATATCACAATTAATTAAGTCTTAACATTGTTATAATTGAATTATAATTATTCAACCTAATTCAATTTTTTTTAAATCATTAAAAGCTCGAAAAAATGTGATAAAAATAAGGAAGTTATAATGTGTTACTTAGGTTACATCAATTCTCATCCCTATCTCATTGCTCAAATTAAACGAGTTCTTGAGGAAAAAAAATTAACCTCAGTGGATGAGAAGTATTTTTTAGATGCCATGCTTTGTAACCAACCTATCACTCAAGAAGAATTAACAGGAATTACTGATATTTTTCAAGAATTAGCATCAGGTAATATTAGGTTGATCGATGAAGAAACTCAATAATTCATAGGTTATAATGTATCCATTAATTTTTAATAAAGCAGTAACATAATTATATTTTCTTAATCTTTTACCTTATGTCTATGGAAAAAAATTGAGATTTTTTCTAGCATGATCGAAGTTAGTGAACTTCTCAGGTTAAGGATTAAATGATGAACAATCTAGTTAAGGATTTCTTCAAGTTTTTAATATTAATTTCAGCTATTTTATTTTGTTTGGGTTTTTCTTCCCCCAGTTCCGAAAAATTGCCAGTTTCTCCCAATTTTTATCAAGGGATTGCTTATTTAAACGAACAAAACTATCAAGATGCTATTGTTGAATTTACTGAGGTTATTAACAACAAGAATCAGTTACTTGCTTCTGCTTATAGTAATCGCTGTTTGGCCTATTTACAATTAAATAAAAATCAAGCAGCCAAACAAGACTGTGAACAAGCATTAGAAATTAATTCAGATAATAGTGAAGCTTATCTTAATAAAGGATTAGCCGATTATCGACTGGAAAATTATACTCAATCCTTAGCAGCTTATCAAACAGTGATTAACAGCCATAATCATGATTATCGGGCTTATTATAATATGGGATTAGTGTATTCTAAATTAGGTAACTATCAGCAAGCTTTATACAATTATAATCAAGCTTTAGAAAGTAGTCATAATCCTTCTGTAGATCATAAAACTCTTATTTATTATGATCAGGGTTTAACTTATTTAAAACTAGAAGATTTTAAGAAAGCGATCGCTAAGTTTACCCATGTTCTTATTTTAGATCCAAAAGATGAACAAGCCTATTATCAGCGAGGTTATGCTTATCAAAAATCAGGCAATTATCAGGCTGCTTTACAAGATTTCACCGAAGCAATCACCCTAAACCCTGAGTTTACTATTGCTTACATTAATCGAGGAATCATAGCGGGAAATTTGGGATATATAGACATGGCCTGGGAAAATTTCAAAATCGCCCTTAATCAGTTTCAACAACAAAACAACCAGATAGGTTACAACAAAACAGTTGATTTAATTCGTCGATTTAAACAAGCGACTTCAACTGTTTATCAAACCCCCATTGGATAATTTATAGTTGAGGACTTCTACCGACATTTTGTTAAACGTTTGGTTTTTAAGATCGTTTATTGTCGGTTTTTTCAGCTAAAAAATCCTTAATCTTTCCCTTCTAATCCAGGTTTCCCCCACTCAAACCACAAAGTCATTGCTAACCATCCAATAACAGCAAGTAAAGCCAAAATACCAAATTGAGTGATCCAATGAATTAATTGATTTAAAGGCACTAATCGTCCTACAAAAAAGGATAACGTTACCATAATTAACGCCCAAACCGTCGCCCCTCCCAAATTACAGAGTAGGAATCGATAATAAGGCATTTGGGCAATCCCTGCGATGGGTCCGGCAAAAATTCTTAATAAAGTAACAAAACGTCCAAAAAAGACCGCTTTTGCCGCATTTCTACTAAACTTTTTCCTAACATCTTCTAGTTGTTGGGAAGAGATGTTAAAAAAGCTGCCCACTTTGATTAATAATGGCCAACCACCCCAACGGCCTATCCAATAACCAAAATTATCGCCAATGACTGCACCTGCGATCGCACTTCCTAGAACGATCCAATAGCCTAATTCTCCGCTTCCCGCTAAAAAACCGCCTACAATGGTGATGGTTTCACCAGGAATGGGTATTCCAGTATTTTCTAAGGCAATGCCAATGAATACTGCCCAATACCCATATTGACGCGCAATTTCTTGAATGTTATCCAGTGACAAAAGTTCTATTGACATCTAAGCAAAACGTTACAAAGGTTTACGTTATATTCATATCTTGACTTATTTTGCTGAGAACTGTCAATTCTTGTTGACAAATTCGACCCTTATATTTTTCAAGCCACTTTTTTGTTTCTTCTTGAATAACAATATCAATATTCTCTCTTGTGGCATCTGGCCAATAATATTGAACATTATCATACCTCAAATCATCCACAGCATTCCACAGAAGATAAAAATCAAAAATTTCCTCTAAATAATCCCAAGCGATACATAACTGATGAATGTCCCCTAACATTTTTTCTTGTGATATTTTGCCTGTTAAAAACTCGTTGATAATGACAAAAGTATAAGCTATGACGGCTGTTTTTCCTTCTAGCTTAGAAATCTTGAAATCTTTGAGAGTTTTATTGACGTAATTAGTGATTTCCCAATAATCATTGAGATTAGTTAATCCTGCCAAAATACGAAGATTAGGACTATCATAACCTAAATATAATAACTCAATAGCCCAGTCAATAATATCTTCTGAAGTAATCCCTAACCTATTAAATACCTGTGCTTTAATAAACATCAATAGTAACCCCTTAGAATAAGTAACTATTGTAAGATAGAATAAAGAAATGAAATTTATGATAATCAGCTAAATGTCTCAAGCAAAATCTAACTCATTAATTATTCCTCAATTAATTGTCGGATTAGGAAATCCTGAGCCTAAATATGATAAAACTCGTCATAATATTGGGTTTGAAATCGTCGATAGTTTAGCTGAAACTTGGCAACTATCTTGGAAAGAAAACCGCCGATTTCAAGGGTTAATAACAGAAGGAAAAAGCAAAAATAATCAAAAAATTTATTTACTGAAACCGTTAACTTATATGAATCGTTCCGGTCAATCTGTAAGGGCAGTAACCGATTGGTATAAACTAACATCAACGGATGTCTTAGTTATCTATGATGACATGGATTTGCCCATTGGTCGTATGAGAATGCGCCTATCGGGATCAGCAGGGGGACATAATGGCATGAAATCTATTATTTCCCATCTAGGAGGGCAAAATTTTCCCCGTTTACGGGTTGGTATTGGTAAGTCCAATCAAGTTGATAATACCATTTCTCATGTTTTAGGTAAATTTTCTCCCGAAGAAAGAAAAGTTATTGATAAAACCTTTCCTTTAGTGGTTGATGCTATTGAAACTAGCTTAAAAGAAGGCGTTGAAAAAGCCATGAGTCTTTTTAATAGTCAAACTGTGACCCAATAGAGTATAGTGGAGTATTGTCTATCTTAAAGTTTGTGTTAAAATTAAAAAGCCCATGCACCCAAGTGTGCCTAGATAGGCGAATTGGTGTTCTCGCCAGTTAGAATGTCCGACCAAAAAGAAGTACCTGATTAACAGGGGCGGCATAGTCTAAGAAAGTAGAAATCCCAACATAACTTAATCTTTGTTGTCTGCTGTCGGGCAGTCAGTGGATGTTAAACAGATGCTTGTGGAGGGGAATCTGGACGGGGTTTCGAGGCAGAGATGGCTTGGAACTAGACAAACCCAATGAAGCAAGAATCTCCCGCTACAGGCGCAGCCTTAGCGGTGAGAGTGTCAAGATTACATAGTCGTGTCGTTTATTCAATCGGAGGGGCAATTGGAGCCTAGATTTATATTAAAAGTGTTATGGTTAGATGCTAACGTAGCGATCGCCGTAGATCAAGTAGTAGGAAAAGGAACCAGTCCCTTAACCGCCTATTTCTTCTGGCCGCGTAACGATGCCTGGCAACAATTAAAAGACGAATTAGAAGCCAAGCACTGGATATTAGAAGCGGAAAGAATTGATGTCTTAAATAAAGCAACAGAAGTGATTAATTACTGGCAAGACCTGCGTAACCAAGGTAAAAGTATTACCATGAAAGAGGCTCAAACTAAGTTTCCAGAAGTTACTTTTAGTGGCAGTAATTAAAAGAGGCAGGAATTTAAAGGCAGGAGACAGAAGGCGAAGACAAACCCCAATAGTGGCGTTATTTTCTGTTCCCTGTTCCCTGTTCCCTGTCCCCTGCAAACCGATAAACCCGATAATCAATCTGGGGAAAAATATTATCAATAGCTTCAATGCTCTCTAAGAAAGGAGCATTGATGGTTCCAAGTTGAAAATCATCATAAATCTGATTGAAGCGAAGAAGATGGGTTTTCGTGCGTTCAATCGCGTAAGGAACCATCGTTCCGGTACGCATAATAAACGCCCAGTCCGAAGCTTGAGCTAATAATAACTCCCGTGCTGCTTGATTTAAAGCCCTTTCCTCCAATTCATCCGCCGATTCTAAATTACTCAATTCTATCATCCGTTCCGTCGCTTCATGGAGATGAGGATAAATCCAAGTATTAGAATCATTGAGCCAAAACTCATGAAACCCTTTATAACCCCAACTCGACTGAGACAGACGACACAACTGTTGAGTGGGGTTATGACGGAGATAATCGGCCAAATGAACCATATCAAAGGTACTTTGGTCATACCAAGTTTTTCGGAATAAAAAATCTACGAACCAAGGACCCTCGTACCACCAATGACCGAATAATTCTGCATCATAGGGGGCTACCACCACAGGGGGACGCTGCATCATATTGGCTAAATGAGCAATTTGTTGCTCACGATTGTACATAAAATTTCCTGCGTGTTCCGCCGCCTTTTCTCGGGCCCAATAGGGGTCATAAAGGGCTTTATTCTCCATATTCCCCTGAGTATTGGTAATTTTATGGTATTTAATCCCCGTATTCTTCCGTTGACCATTGGGCATAATATAGGGCTTAATGTAATCGTAATCAGCTTCCCAACCCAAATCCTTGTAAAATTCCCGATATTCCGGATCACCCGGATAGCCCATTTTAGACGACCACACCTGACTCGAAGACTCGTGGTCCCGGCCAAAAGCCGCCACCCCAGATTCTGTAAACACAGGGGCGTAAGTGCCGTAACGGGGGCGAGGATGGGCATATAAAATCCCATGGCCATCGATAATAAAATACCGTAAGCCCGCCTTAGCCAGCATGGTCTCTAACCCTTCATAATAGGCACATTCCGGTAACCAGATGCCTTTTGGGGGACGACCAAACGCCTCATGATAGTGGTCGCAGGCGACTTTAATTTGCGCCCAAACCGCTTCGGGGTACATTTTCATCAACGGCAGATAACCGTGAGTTGCCCCAGAAGTCATGATTTCGAGATTATTGCTTTCGAGGAATTGTTTAAAGCCAACAATTAAATTACCGTTGTATTGTTCCCAAGTTTCACGAATTTGGGTAAATTCTTGGTGATAAAACTCAGCTAAATAACGAATATGTCCATTATGTTGATTATTCTCAATTTCTTTGACAATCAGTTCTTCTAACTTAGCCAAATGATTATTATAGCGTTCTTGTAGTAAAGGATCTTGTAACATAGACACCAGAGGCGGAGTCAAACTCATAGTTATTTTAAAATCGATCCCATCCCGCTGTAGCCCTTCAAAAACCCGAAGCAGTGGGATATAAGTCTCTGTAATAGCTTCATAAAGCCACTCTTCCTCTAGGACATAATCCCGTTCAGGATGCCGTACAAACGGTAAATGAGCATGGAGGACAAGAGCAACATAGCCAAGAGCCATAATCGTTTTCAACCATCACAGTGAAGTTTTTGCCATTAAGCTTTAAGATTAAGTGTAGTTGATTTTATACTATCTTAAGAATCTAGATTAAAATAGATAGAAAAAATCTCTTATTCAAAGAACCTTCTGTCTCTGTCAGTATATAGTATTAAGTTGCAGTGCTAGAACCCCCCAACCATCCAACAAACTCTGAAAGCGATAAG
This sequence comes from Crocosphaera sp., assembly GCA_030065205.1. Lineage (GTDB taxonomy): Bacteria > Cyanobacteriota > Cyanobacteriia > Cyanobacteriales > Microcystaceae > Crocosphaera. The sequence continues at coordinate 47,634 of JASJDN010000014.1, read as the reverse complement.
GCTGCATCTATTCAGTTATTGTTGTTTGTCGATGAACGTCCCAGTTCCCATGAGTATATTCAACCGATTCGAGATTACATCAAAACAGTTAGTCAAGATTATTCTTGTCAGCTAGAAGTCATTGAAATTCACGAACAACCCCATCTAGTGGAGCATTTTCGGTTAGTGGCTACTCCCGCACTGGTTAAAGTGGTACCAGGACCCAGACAAACCTTAGCCGGCAGCAATTTGGTCAATCAACTGAAAAAATGGTGGCCAAAATGGCTCTCATCTTTAGAAGAAAAGAATCATCAGGATAAATCATCGGATAAATCCAGTTATTTTGGCTATTCTGCCGAATTAATGCGTCTTTCTGATGAAATATTTCGTTTGAAAAAAGATAAAGAAAACTTACAAGAGCAACTCAAGTTCAAAGATCAAGTTTTAGCCATGTTAGCCCATGATTTGCGAAGTCCCCTCACAGCAGCTTCCATTGCCGTAGAAACTCTGGAACTGGCGCAAGATCAAGCTCCCACCGATAAACAGCAAAAACTTACAGCGCAATTATTTAATCAAACTCGGAACCAATTTCGGGTGATGAATCGTCTGATTACAGACATTTTACAAGCCTCCAAAAGCATGAATGCTCAGTTGCACGTTCAACAGGGAGAAGTCTTCTTGTCCGAGCTTTCAAAAGAAATAGTGGCACAATATCACGAATTATTAAGGGAAAAATCCTTAACATTAATTAAAGATATCCCCCAAGACGTACCCCCAGTCTATGCGGATGAAGAATTAATTCGTCAGGTGATTGTCAACCTACTCGATAATGCGATTAAATATACACCACAGGGAGGAGAAATTACCCTATCCATCCTCCACCGCACCAGTCAAAAAGTACAAGTCAGTGTCTGTGATACAGGGCCTGGTATTCCCGAAGAAAAACAAGAACGAATATTTGAAGGCCACTTTCGTTTGCAACGGGATCAAGAAAAAGAAGGCTATGGATTAGGGTTATCGTTATGTCGTAAAATTATTCGTGTCCACTACGGCCAAATTTGGGTTGATAGTGTACCAGGGCAAGGTAGTTGTTTTCATTTTACATTGCCTGTTTATCGTTAACGATCAATATGGGTAATCTCTGTAATAGAGGTTCATTAGATTTCCTCCACTGACTCTAAAAGACAAGATTCGCTCAACCATTCAACCGATATGCGTAAAGCTTTAATTATCGTCAATGCCCAGGTCAAAGCAGAAGGTACTATGTACTTAGCTTCTCCTGCAACCGAAAAAATGGTTATGGCACTTGAGAAAGCCATTCATGCTGATTCTCCCTCAACTCAGGTTGAAGTGATGGCAGCGGCCACATTATGGTCAAAAAAGGCTCAAGCTTCTAAACCTGATTCCGATATCGTCTATTGTCCCCTAACCATTGAAGTTCCTAACTGGCTATCCTTTCCTGGACAAAAAATTTACCAAGATTGTAAAGATATCAAAGGAAAAAGACAATGGGTCGATAAAACGTTAGGATACAAAACCAGCATTGGTGATTCTTGGTTAGGAGATTTATGGCTACCCATCGCCGTGACTCCCAAAGAATTAATCTATGGGGAGATCATTGGCGAAGGGGCTTTCCCTAATTCGTATGAACAACCCATTTCCTTGAAGGAGTCCCTACGTCGTCCTCTATACGATTTAGCACAAGGGTTATTAGAGTCATTAGATGCTCCCTCATCCTTGTATTTGTTGCAGTTTAGTCTCAAAGGTCAAACGATTGTTTTTGACCGTTTATGGCCCTTTCCAGCCGCCCCTGCCATCGCTTCTCTGCGCTATCCCCACCCCAATTTATTTACTTGTTACTGGCAATGTTTAACCCATCAACCCCTTCCTAGTTTGATGGCAAGTCCTTCTTAATGAGCGATAACCTAATGACCATTAATAGTTAACCAGATGTCGGGCAGAATTCCCTAACGTTCTACAACTTAGGGATGAATCTCGACAAAAAGTAATAACTCCTTTTTGGGCAAACTAATGCAAAGATAAGATAAGGATAGTTCTTTAACACTTCTTAAGCATGAAAATTTTAGTGGCTAGTCATACTTATATTGTTGACCTAAATTGTGAAAAATTTAAAACCTTAGCCGAACTTGATCCGAAAGTTGAGGTCACTATTGTAGTTCCTAAGAAATGGAAACCAGGAGGGGTTCAAAATAAAATTATTGAAACTAAACCCCGTTTAGAGGGTAATTTTAAAGTGATTCCTGTTACTAATTTTAGTCAAAATAATCAGGGCTTATTGACTTTTAGTACAGAGATTATTAAGTTGTTAAATGAATTTAAACCTGAAATAATTCAAGTAGAACAAGGGGTTAAATCCTTTGCTTATGCTCAATTAATTACCCTCAATAAATGGTTGAATTTAAAGGCAAAAAATGTTTTTTTTACCTGGTGGAATCTTCCCTACGAATCAAAACTTCCTGTTTCTTATTTAGAAAAGTATAATTTAAGCAATACGGATGGCTTAATAGCTGGAAATCAAGACGCTGCTGATATTTTAAGGGAACATGGTTATGACAAAGCGGTTTCGGTCATGCCACAGTTAGGGGTAGATGAAGTGTTATTTTCACCACAAAAACAGCCAGATTTAGCTCAGAAATTGGGCATTGAAGAAGCATCATTTGTGATTGGTTTTGTGGGTCGGTTTGTAGAAGAAAAAGGCATTTTAACCTTATTAAAAGCGGTTGCATCTTTGCCAGAGAAACCTTGGAAACTTTTATTATTGGGAAGAGGAGAATTAAAAGAGCAAATTATTCAAGAAAGCAAAAAAAATGGACTTGAAGATAAGTTAATTATGGTGGAAAGTGTTCCCCATGATCAAGTTTCTCAGTACATTAATTTGATGAATGTTTTAGTCTTACCTTCAGAAACAACTTATCAATTCAAAACTTTAACGGCTATGGGTTGGAAAGAACAATTTGGTCATGTTTTAATTGAAGCCATGGCCTGTAAAGTGCCGGTAATTGGCTCGAATTCTGGAGAAATTCCTAACGTTATTAAAGACGCTGGTTTGATTTTTCCAGAAGGAGATGCTTTAGGGTTAAAAAACTGTTTAAGTCAATTGATGTTAACTCCCACTTTAACCGATGAATTAGCTGAAAAAGGCTATCAAAGGGTGTTAGAAAACTATACCAATAAAGCCTTAGCTGAAAAAACCTTAGAATTTTACCAATCTATTAGTCATCATTAGGATAAAAGCCTTTTAGTCATTTCATCATAGTTTCTAAAAACAATGTAATTAATATTGTTAAATAAAAAAAGATATGCTATGATTCAACAGACAACCTAATTATATAAACATTATGCTAATTTTACCAGGAACAACGGTTAAAGTTACTAATCCTAACGATACTTATTACCGTTTTGAAGGATTAGTACAACGAGTCAGTGACGGTAAAGCTGCCGTCTTATTTGAAGGAGGAAATTGGGATAAACTGATTACATTTCAGTTATCAGAAATTGAACCAGTTTCGTAAGCGAAACAACTCTCAAGTAAAAGAAATAGGTTAGGATAAGAGTTATTCATTGATTCTGTTAAATTTTCTAACAGTCGTTTTCAAAGCAATAGAGTAGGTATATGAAAGAATTAACTCTTCCTAAACTTATTCAAACCAAATATTAATACATTTAATTGAAACCTGTAATATGCGCCTTCCCTTACCGCAATTTACTACAGATAGTCGTCAACCTGACCATATTGCCGAAGTTATCGAAACATCAACCACGCAATTTTTAGCCCAATGTTTGGAACCGGAAGACTTAAGTTTTCCAGTGATGCCACCCTTTGGTAGTTGGATAAAATCCTTAGATGAAGAGTCAGGAAATAAGATAGTAGCGGTTGTCACCTATGCAACCACCACCCCCATTGATTCGGTGCATCGTGCGAGGGCTTTGGGGTTATCTTTAGAGGAATTAAGAGAACAGCAACCCCAAATTTTTGCGATGTTAAAAACAGAATTTAAAGCAACCATTGTCGGTTTTGAAAGCTCTGAAAATGCAACCAATGGGAATGGCCATAACCTAGGAAAAGTCTATCAATATTTACCCCCTCGTCCCCCTCAAATTCATCAAGGGGTTTATCGTTGTGATGCAGCAGAAGTGATCAATTTTAGTGAAGAAGTTGAATTTTTACGGATATTAATACAAGTGAGGGATGCGCCCGTAGACGCTTTAATTGCGGCTGCTATCCGGGACATTTATCTATTAAGAAAAGGAGATAAAAATTGGTTAGTGAAAGTAGGAAGAACCTTAAGTATTTTATTAAGAGATGATTATGATCGTCTCCAATATATTCTCAGTCAAGTTACACTTTAAGAAATAGATTCTAAAGATTTATTGGATTGTAATGAATGAGCATTCGTATCATTTTTACTGTAAATTTGTCCATCATCCCACTGAGAGATAATCATCGTTTTAATCCCATCTATCAATCCTAAAATATAGAACAAGAAACGGACTAGAATTTTAACGGGTGAACCCCCTTTATTACAAGGAGGATTTCCGAGAACATGACAGTCAAAAAGTTTAGTATAGAGTCGAATTTGTTCTTGCCAATTTAAGTTTTTTAGTGCCATTAAAAAATGGTTATGATAAAAAGTGATTTGATAAGACAAAGAACGGGTACTTATATCGTGACACCCCCCCGTTTCTTCCCCTAAATGGACTAAATAAGCATCTGGTTCATACCAAATTTTATATCCTGTTTGGCGTAACCGTAAACAAAAATCTGATTCTTCCCTAACAGCATTCCCCCTAAATCTTTCATCAAACCAAACATTATATTTAGTAAAAATTTCTCGTCGAAAAGACATATTACAACCACGAGTCGATATAACTTCTTGGGGTTTTGTGGTATGAACGAGATCAATATGATACCAAGCAATACCAGGATCCATGGCTTCTGGAGGTAAAATGTCTATGGTATAAGGGTCATCAGAAGTCTTGATTTTTTCAGAATCAGCCAATTTCATTCTATCTAAAACCCTTCCAGCTACGGCTCCTACTTCTGATTTTTCTTGATACACTTTCAGATGAGAATATAAGTAATTAGCCGGTAATTGAACATCATCATCAATAAAGAGGATAATTTCACCTTGGGAACGACGAACCCCATAATTTCTCGCTGCTGGTAAACTAGCCCAACTAACACGAAACCATTTAATTTTATCAGCCTTAGCTAATGTTTCAAGATAAGTTTCAATCGTTGGATCATGGGTTTCTGTTTGATCCACGACCACAACTTCAAAATTAGGATAATCTTGTTGAAGAACATCTTCTAGGGTATCTTTTAAGATTTGTTCTCTTCTGTAAGTTGGGATAATAATTGAAATTGAAGGATAAGACATCATTTTCTAAGTTAAAAACTAAATAACTGATGGTGTTTTTTTTCTGGTTTTAACGCGTTTCTTGGATGCGTCTTCTTCGGCTAGTTGAGCTTTGAGTTTAGCTTGTTCTTCCTTATCGATCAGGGGCATTCTTAAGATTACCCCGGCAAAAAACCAATAATAAACAGCAACTGGATCGGTATCTAAAGGATACCAATAAGGGAAATAACTAATAATGAGGAGAAACACCCAAAAACCCGAGGCAAAACTTTGTAAACATTGATCTTTGAGACGACGATAAATTTGAAAGGTTAAAAAACATAAATGAGTGACAAAAGCCATGAAAGCAAATAAACCTAAATAGCCAACTTCAAAAAGGAGTTTAGGATGATAGGTTTCCACCAGAGAAACGTCACCAAAGATTCGAGTTGAATTGGTGGCTGTGCCTAAACCCCATCCTAAAATACCTCGTTGATTGTGTATAGCATGATTAAATTGTTCTAATATGAACAGATAGGGAGGAGAAGCATTCCAACGATCAACAAAACTATCAAGTCTCTCTTGAATAAAGTCAGGATTAAGAAAAGAAAATCCAAAGAATAAGACCACAGATAACCCGATTCCAATAGGAATAAATCTTTTAAGATCAGCAATTTTTCCCGTTAAGAATAACATAATAATAATCACACTTGGTACAACAGCTAAAGCTAATCTTTGACCACAAATAACTGCATTAACAAAGACCATAGCCATTCCCAACAAACCACAATTTTTCCAAAAGAATGCGGTATCACTAAAGGCAACAGAAAAACAAATGGCCGCATTGGCCACTAAAAACCACGCCCAATGCCAAGGAGAAACAAACGTTCCAGGCAATCGAATTTGTCCTTGACTTGGCGCGTATAAAAGAGAACCGCCCACAAAACATTTTGCATCTAGTTTCGGTTTAAACAAATCCTCCCCTGTAAGATGATCAGTCCCTGCACATCGCCCTGTTTTTAACATCCAGTATTGCATGAGGGCTAACGTGCAACAAATAATCGCTAAAATAACTAATAAGCGGCCTAAAAAAAGTAACCGTTTTTTATCTTGAATTAAGTAATAAGCACAGAAAATTAAGGGAATATAACCCAGGAAAACTTTTAAGCCTAATATTCCTTGGGCAAAGGGAATTGACTTTTTACAAGGGGTGGTAATAACAATACCCCTTTCACTTAAAATTAATTCTCCATTGGCATCCCGTAAAAATTTATCATATTCACTGAGGGAATCACAAGCTGGTAAAAATTGCTTGATTCCATTCACAAAAAATAAGGTTAATAAAGCACATATGACTAAAAATATTAAGGTTGTCAACAGTGGTTTTGAAACAATAATCGGCTGTCTTTTGCGTTTACACTCTTGCATTAAACCCAACAACGCAGGGATATAAAACCCATCTTTGGAAAGCTGAAAAAGGGCGTTACCACCGCCAATCCAATAGGTGACAGTCCCACTGAATGGCATATAAATCAAAAAAGCCCATAAAGCGGTGCGAGGATAGTTATAACAAATAACTAATAAAGGAATTAATAATCCCACTGAGGCGCCAATTTTAGGGCTGATAGTAAAACTCAGAGGAACACCAACCAAAATGGAAAAAAATAGGGAAAAACCGATTAATCCCATCAGTTTTCGTCTTGTTTCTCTGGCTTTACGTTTTTGTGCTAATTTCTCTTTGAGGTCTAACGTCTCTTTTTGTTGCTTTTTTGAGTTTCTTTTGCCCTGAGAACGTCTCATTGGATATTAAGGGTTTTAACTTGTCTTATAAATTATACCCACTTATTTAAAAATTTTTCCCTTTTTTCTTCAGGTTACTTCTACTCTGGACGATTTAGAAGGAGATAAGCTAGTTGTGCAGCAGGAGGATTCTGGTGGGATGAGTGTATGATATGATAATGAGTTTTAAACAGGTTCAACTTCCTTCTTATGTTGATCTCCCCTATCATTTTAACCTTAATTATTCTATTGTTAGCTTTAGTTAGCTTTGTGTTCGAGTTTTTTCCTGTCGATACTACAGCGATTGGGATTACAGTGTTATTGATTTTATGCCAATTAGTTACCCCTGAAGAGGGAATTTCTGGCTTTAGTAATTCGGCCACCATTACCGTGATGGCTATGTTTATTTTGAGTGCTGGAATTACCCGAACAGGTGGGTTACAAATTGTTAGGGATTTACTATTTCAATTAGGAGGAAAAAGCTTAAAAAAACAAATTGCTTCTCTAGGACTTATTGTTGGCTTTATTAGTGCTTTTATTAATAATACAGCCGTGGTTGCGGTTTTCTTGCCTATCATAGAGTCTTGGGGAAAAAAACGCAAAATTTCTTTATCTAAGTTACTGATCCCTCTTTCTTATACAGCCATTTTAGGGGGAGTTATTACCATTATTGGAACGTCAACTAATATCTTAGCGAGTGGATTATCAAAGAAGTTGGGTTACGGTGAATTTAGCATTTTTTTGATAACGCCCATTGGTATTCCTGTTTTTTTTATTGGATTAATTTATTTAACTTTTATTGCACCTAAAATTTTACCTGATCGCAAATCTGTGAGTAGCGAGGGATTAGATGTTAATTATGAAATGAAAGATTATGTCAGTGAAATTATTATTACACCCCGTTCTAATCTCATTGGCCAAACCTTAAGACAGAGTGGAATTCAACGAAAATTTGATATTGATGTTTTAGAAATTATCCATAATGATATTCATTTTCCTCAACCTCTAGCGGATAAAATCTTATCATTGGGAGATATTTTATTAGTCAGAGGAAGTAAAGAAGATTTACTCCAAATTCGAGATGAAAGGGGCGTTGATATTTTAGCTGATGTTAAATTTGACGAAGAAAAAGTTGAGGATGAACTCACTTTTGGAGAGGATAAAGTAGCAGAAGTTCTTATTTTATCTAACTCTCGTTTAATTGGTTCTACGCTAAAAGATTTGCGGTTTAGACAACGATATAATGCAACGGTTATTGCGATTCGTCGCGGGGAAGAATTATTACGAGAAAGATTGGGAAAAGTCCGTTTAAAATTTGGGGATTTATTATTAGTTCAAGGACCAAAAGAAAGCTTTATTGGTTTACAAACCACTAGAGAATTGTTGGTGTTAGAAGAAAGGGATATCGAAACATTACGACAGAATAGAGCCTACATTGCTATCGCCATTGTTTGTGCGGTGGTTGCCCTTGCCGCTTTCAATATTTTACCCATTTTAGTCAGTAGTTTAGTAGGGGTAATGTTGATGATTTTTACAGGATGTTTAAAACCGGGGGAAATTTATGGTGCAGTTCGTTGGGATATTATTTTTCTGTTAGCTGGATTAATTCCTTTGGGAATTGCTATGGATAAATCAGGAACTAATGAATTAATTGCTAACTATATTGTTGCTTTAGGAGCTTATTTTCCTGATTACTTTGTTTTAGTTCTTTTTTATTTTTTTACAGCTTTATTAACTGAAATTCTCTCTAATAATGCTGCTGTTTTATTGATGTTACCTGTGGCAGTTGAGGTGGCTAAAAATCTTGATCTTAATCCCATTGCTTTTATGTTGGCGGTTATGTTTGCTGCTTCTAATAGTTATATAACCCCCATTGGTTATCAAACAAACACAATGGTTTATGGTCCCGGTGGTTATCGATTTTTAGATTTCACTCGGGTGGGACTTCCCCTAACCCTCATGTTTACTTTTATTGTTCCTTTTTTAATTGTTCTCGTCTATGGTTTATAAGTTAAAGCAAAACCCCATCTCAGCAATGTAGATGGGGTTGAGTTAAATAGAGGTTTTAAGCTTTAATGTCTCGCGATTAAAGTTTGTTCACCACTGGCTAAGTCTAAGGGGAAGTTATGAGCATTGCGCTCGTGCATGACTTCCATCCCAATACCAGCACGGTTGAGAACATCGGCCCAGGTGCCAATGACACGACCTTGAGAATCTAACACAGATTGATTAAAGTTAAATCCATTCAGGTTAAAGGCCATGGTACTCACACCCATCGCAGTGAACCAAATACCAATCACAGGCCAAGCACCTAAGAAGAAGTGTAACGCACGGCTATTGTTAAACGAGGCATATTGGAAGATTAAACGACCAAAGTAACCATGAGCGGCCACAATATTATAGGTTTCTTCTTCTTGTCCAAACTTATAACCGTAGTTTTGGGATTCGGTTTCGGTGGTTTCACGAACCAAACTAGAAGTGACTAAACTCCCGTGCATGGCGGAGAATAACGCACCACCAAATACACCCGCTACACCTAACATATGGAAGGGGTGCATGAGAATATTATGCTCAGCTTGGAAGACGAACATAAAGTTGAAGGTTCCACTGATTCCTAACGGCATACCATCGGAGAAAGAACCCTGTCCAATGGGATAGATTAAGAAAACAGCCGTGGCCGCAGAGACCGGTGCGCTATAAGCAACACAAATCCAAGGACGCATCCCTAAACGATAAGACAGTTCCCATTGTCTTCCCATCCAGCAGAAAATACCAATGAGAAAATGGAAGATGACTAATTGATAAGGACCGCCGTTGTACAGCCATTCATCGAGAGATGCTGCTTCCCAGATGGGATAAAAGTGTAAACCAATAGCATTGGACGAAGGAACCACCGCTCCAGAAATAATGTTATTTCCATACAGTAAAGACCCTGCCACTGGCTCACGAATGCCGTCAATATCAACAGGAGGGGCAGCAATAAAAGCAATGATGAAACAGATGGTGGCGGTTAATAATGTCGGGATAAGAATAACACCAAACCAGCCTATATAGAGACGGTTATTCGTGCTAGTTATCCACTGACAAAACCGCTCCCATAGGGAAAGATTTTGGCTTTGTATAGTGGTTGTCATGGCTGAATAATAACGAAATCACAACAATAATTAAGGACAGACGGTAACAATGACTACCTGACCTCGTTATGTATAAGTATATTTACATTCATTGATAATGATCCACTTTTTTTTGTATATTTTTATGAAAAAGAAATGAACTTTTATGATATTTTGTAAAGTTAAATAACTAAATATTAAATAAGTATAAAAACCGCAAGGACTTGAGAAGATATTAGGGATGAGAGATTTTAGGGGAGAAAAATCCAGTAAAATAGAGGAGAGTGACCATCATTATATCAACTTAACCTCTGATAATTAGAGTGATATACCCTTATCTTGCCAATTATCTTGACTCTTAAATAAAAAAAAATTTATGTCTAAGGCCAAACTTTTACAGCCTGATTTGATTTTAGGGGATACCATTCTTGGTTTAACCCAAGACGTTCTCGATCATTATCACATTAAGGGATTAGTCTTGGATGTGGATGAAACCCTAGTCCCTCTCAAAAAAAGCCATGTTTCTGAAGAATTGAGGCAGTGGATTAATGAAATTCGTCAAAAAACTCCGATTTGGTTAGTGAGTAATAACCTCAGTCAAACCCGCATCGGTCGCATCGCTAATTCGTTAGAAGTTCCCTATTTATTAGGGGCTGTCAAACCCTCTCGACGCAAACTAAGAACAGCCATCCGCGCCATGGAATTGCCGATTCCTCAAGTGGCGATGGTGGGCGATCGCTTATTTACCGATGTCTTAGCAGGAAACCGTCTGGGAATGTTCACCATTCTGGTAGAACCCATGGTTGATCCCGCGATCGCTGCTCGTTCCTATCCGATTCATAATTTTGAAGTGTGGTTGTCTCAAAAACTTGGGGTTTCTCTGCGCTCTTCGCAACATAAGTTTATGAAACGACACAAAAAAACAAAAAATTAACAGAATGTTTGCAGAAGTCCTCACCTAAAATCTCTACAGCTAAAAACAAACTAGATTTAGGTGGGGATGAATGTAAATATAAAAAAATATTAGAGCGATAATTAATTGAACGAAAAAGGAGTAACCGACTGTGCATTTAACAGCCAAGCATCGCGTCGCTATTTTGCTTCATGGGGGAGTTAAAGGAGGTCATGGAAAAACCGGACTGGCTTATTTACGCTATGGACAAGCTGCGATCGCTGCTGTTATCGATGCTCAAACGGCGGGACAATGGTTAAAGGAAGTCACAGGCATTGCCAAAGATATCCCCATCGTTGCCAATGTACAAGCAGCCTTAGCCTACAAACCAAACGTTCTCTTGATTGGTATTGCCCCTTCTGGGGGTAGCTTATCGGAACAATTGCTAGAAGAAGTCAAACAGGGAGTGACCGCAGGGTTATCGGTGGTTAATGGGTTACATACCCCTTTAACTCCCTATTTTGAGCAATTACAACCCCAACAATGGATCTGGGATATTCGTCAAGAACCCAAGGGGTTAGGTATTGCCTTAGCAAAAGCGCGATCGCTCAGTTGTCAACGTATTTTAACCGTTGGGACAGATATGATTGTCGGTAAAATGTCCACTTGTTTAGAATGTCATGGGGCTGCACAAAAACGGGGCATGAACTCTAAATTTTTAGGAACCGGCCAAGGCGGGATCATGATCGCAGGAGACGGTATCCCCTTAGATGCAGTGCGAGTGGATTTTGCAGCCGGGGCGGTAGAAAAAATGGTACTCGAAGCAGCTAATGACCATGATCTCTTATGGATAGAAGGTCAAGGCTCCCTACTCCATCCTGGTTCCACCGCCACCTTACCCCTAATCCGAGGCAGTCAACCCACCGCCTTAATTTTAGTTCATCGCGTCGGACAAACCCAGATTCACAACGCCCCCCAGGTGGCCATTCCTCCCTTACCCGAGGTGATCGAATTATACGAACAGGTGGCCAGAGTGGGGGGTGGAACGAATCAGGTTAAGGTAAAAGCGATCGCCCTTAATACCTTTCATTTAGACGAAAAGGAAGCTCAAAACGCTATAGACACAGTCAAAGAAAACACGGGACTCCCCTGTACCGATGTGGTTAGGTTTGGAGGGGATTCTTTATTAGACGATTTGCTTTGATTTGACCGAGGCTTCTGCCTCGGAAGGCAGGAGGCAGGGGGCAGGAGGCAGGAGGATTTTTCTTCATCCCTTCCCCCTCTATCTTACAAGCCCCGTCTGTCTTGGTGCGCTTTCCAATCCGCCGTAAGACGGCGGTTGGGTCGCACCGCTTTTAAGACGGAAGGGGTTTAGAGGGAGTTTGTACTCCCTCTAAACCAGAGACCTCCTGCCTCCTGCCTTTTAACTCCTGCCTCCTTTTGATCCTCGTAAATTCAACGATGAACATACCCTTGATAAAAAAGTTGATCTAGTAAAATCACTATTTAAAGAGAAGATTAGGGAAAATTTTGAGCATTATGTTCAGAAAGGCAATTTTTGGGGAACTTTAGAATTAGCAAACAAACCAGGAAAAAAGTGATATCTACACGGATATCATCGCAGGTAAAGTTTATTTTACCGATAAATTTGGTTATTTTTGCGTAATTTCTCTAAACCTCAAGTCAGTGGGATTTTGTGATGCAAGTGCAAGCAGTAAATTTAGGGGTAAATATCAATCCTATCTTCAACGCAACGAATCGTCTTTTTTGTCGCTTAGATGGGTTGAGTCCAGCCGTTCGAGAACAAAAACGAGTCACAACTTTAAAACAGTTAGGACTCTTAGATACTGAAACCATTCCTATCTTTGATGAAGCTACCCAAACTGCTGCTCGTTTCATCAACGCTCCCATTTGTCTATTAGGGACAATGGTTCAAGATCAGTTTTGCTTAAAATCAGCCGTAGGACTCTCAAGATTGGGGCTAATGAACAATTTAGCCTCAACCCGTAAAATTCCTCGTCAAGAAGCGTTTAGTACCTATGTAGTTGACAGTGAACAACCCCTAGTCATTCACGATACGTTACAAGACCCTATTTTTGCTAAAAGTTCTCTGGTGCAGCATTACGGGATTCGTGCTTTTTTGGGGACTCCTTTAATCACAGCAGAAGGGCAATGTTTGGGAACCCTAGCGGTGATGGATTTAGCCCCCCGTGAATTTACCCCCAGAGATGTAGAATTTCTAACCATAACGGCTCGTTGGTGTTTACGGGAATTTGAACGCAATCATCTGCTCAAAACTCAACGGCCTCAAGAAAATGAATGGTTAAACCTGATGACTTCTGACATAGGTGTCTCTGAGAGTCATGAGTCGAGGGAATCATCAGTAGCAGCTTCCATTAATACCATTAAATTGCAACTATTACGGCAGTTAATCGAGGAATTTCGGACTCCCTTAACTTCAGTCATTGGAATGTCAAGTGTGTTGCAAGGAGGGGTGTTCGGTTCCCTAACCACAAAACAACAAGAATATTTAAAAATTATCCACAGTAGCGGTCAGCAGATGAATGCTTTGGTTAAGGAAATTTTGACTTTAGGCGTTTCCCAAAATGGTCATAACGAACTACAGCTTAACCCCGTTAATATCGAAATGCTGGCCCAGAATACCATCAACAGTTTAGCCGAACTGGTCAATCAAAAACGACAAACCCTACGCCTATCCGTTGAACCGGGAAAACGAGTTTGGCTTTTAGATAAAGAAATTGTGCGCCAGGGGTTATATTATTTGGTCATGAGTATCCTCGAATCAGGAGAAGTGGGAGGGGAAGTTCGCATTCATGTCTCCCGTCGTAGCAAAACCCTGAATATGGCGGTTTGGGTGTCTCATCCCTGGTTGGGAGACGGTTTACCCCAAGTCAACTTTCATCCCTCATCGGGCCATAAAAAATTAACCCAATTACATAATTCTCTCAATTCCCTTGAACAAAATAAAACGGTGATTTCAACGGTCAATGATTATGTTTTACGGGCTTCTTCCCTAGAAAAATTAATCTATGCAGAACAAGGGAGTCAAGCACACTCTCAAAATTCTCAAGAATTATTGGGTTTACTTTTAAGTTGTCACCTCATTGAAAATCATGGGGGTAAAATTATGGTTCAAGGTTCTCCAGAGTCCGGTTATCGTTATGTCTTAATGTTGCCCAAAATTGGTACCGATACCGAACCTCAGACCTATGGACACGCTTAAGTCTGAGTCTAGTTGCCATTCTAAGCTAGAATACTTTGTGTCTTCAATGATGTTGAGATATCTGTTTCTAAAATTACGCCCATGTCTAAGGTTGACGACAATGCTCTGGTTTGTACCGTTTTACCCACGTTTAACGAAAGTGGCAATATTACCGACTTAATTGAACGTCTGATGGCCAGTGTTTCTCCCCCTTACCTGGTTTTGGTCATTGATGATGACTCCCCTGATGGTACCTGGAAGATTGTAGCAGACATGGCTGCTCAAACTCCCTATTCTCCTAAGGACAAGGAAAAAAATTCAGGGATTGCTCTGGTACGTCGTCTTGAAGAAAAAGGCTTAACCTCTGCGATTCAACGGGGTATTGACGAAGCCATACAAACCTACAATGCTCAGATTATCACCTGGATGGATTGCGATTTGTCTATGCCACCGGAAGATGTACCTAAGTTGGTCGAAGCCATTAGACAAAATGAGGCTGATGTGGTAGCGGGTTCCCGTTGGATTGAAGGGGGAACCGATATTGCTCATGGTTTGATGGCACGGGTGTTAAGTTGGATTATCAATAATTTTGCCATGTTATTATTGGGGCGAAAAGTTCATGATTATACCAGTGGTTTTATTGCTGCTCGATCAGAAGTGTTAACAAAAATTCGTCTCAAAGGCGATTATGGAGAGTATTGCATTGATTTATTATGTCGGGCGGCTCGATTGAATTATCGCATGAAAGAAGTTCCCTACGTTTGTGTTCCCCGTACTTCTGGGGAAAGTAAAACAGGGATTAACTTGTGGGATTATTTGAGTAAGGGACGGAAATATGTTTCGACTATTGTTATGTTATGGTTGAATCGAAACCCTTGAACTACTCCACAATTCTGACGCGATGAGTCACCACAGTAATTCCTTCGCTACGAATTAAAATGGCCGAAAGCCAACGATTTTGCGCTTCTTCAATGGGAGAAACTCGTTTAAATAATCCTCCAGATTGTAATAATTCTAGCTCCATTGTAGATGGGTCTAGATAGCGATCGCTGTCTACTTTTTCTGACATAGCCATTCCCGCCAATAATTCGTCGCTCAGGGGTTCAGTCACAATTACATCAAAATCAAAGGTTTCCCCGACTTTCACTTGTTCTGGCACGTTTACAGTCACTTCTGGAGGCTTTTCTCCTGAGGTCAGTTTACTTTCTTCACTGATAATTTCTTGGCGAATCAGTTGATTTCCCTGGAAGGTTTGACGGGATTTTATTTTTGCTTCTAATTGAATTTTTCGACCCCTTTGTTGACTGCTTCCTGTCATGGTTGTTAAAGTTTCAGCAACCCAACTGGTTCCATTTTTTTCCCAGGATAATAATTCGGTTTTATAGTTCAAATTAGGATACACTTTCCACAGTTGCTTTAAACTTTGGGTAAATTCATCTAACATTAACCCATCTGCGGTGACATATTGCTCACTATAAAATGTTTGAATGCGATCAATGTCTTGTCGATTGGCTGCAGCGTCAATCTGGGTAATTAGGGCTTTTAATTCAATTGGTGCTGTGTCAGGACTTTCAGCACGGAGGGTTAAATGAGTCCCCAAACTCAGACCAAAACCAATTATAACAGAGAGGAACCAACGGCGATATATCATGCGTCTACCTTGTGTGAACTATCCTGATTAACCATACAGGATTTTCGCTTTATTGTAACGAATATTTTGTTTTTATGGCACGTTTATTAATCGCAGCGAGTGGTACTGGGGGTCATGTTTTTCCGGCTTTGGGAGTGGCTGAAAAATTACCTGATTACGAAATTCAATGGTTAGGAACCCCTAACCGTCTCGAACAAAGTTTAATCGGCGATCGCTACCCTTTTCATACTATATCAGTTGAAGGGTTTCAGACTCGTTCTCCTGTCAAAAAGTTACAAATTTTGTTAGGGTTAGTGAGTTCTATTTTTGAAGTCAAGAAAATCATTAAAGAACAAAAAATTGATGTTGTTTTTACCACTGGGGGATATATTGCAAGTCCTGCTATTTTAGCTGCTAAGTTGTCAGGAATTCCAGCAATTTTACACGAATCGAATTATATTCCTGGTAAGGTAACTAAGTTATTAAGTCGTTTTTGTCACACGGTTGCGTTGGGGTTTGAAGGAACTAAAAAATATTTACCTAATACTGCTACAATTTGGGTCAGTACCCCTGTGCGATCGCAGTTTTATACCCCTCAATCTTTAGACTTAAATATTCCTGACAATGTGCCTTTAATCGTCGTTGTTGGGGGATCTCAAGGGGCAGTTTCCGTTAATCAATTAGTCCGTCAGTGTGTTCCTAGTTGGCTAGAAATGGGAGCTTATGTGGTACATTTAACAGGAAAAAATGATCCTGATGCTGACAGTTTTCAACACCCTCATTATATTTCTTTACCCTTTTATGATAACATGGCTGGACTATTACAAAGAGCAGATTTAGCCGTGAGTCGTGCCGGTTCCGGAACTTTAACAGAACTAGCGATTACTAATACGCCTGCTGTCTTAATTCCTTATCCTTTTGCAGCAGAAGATCATCAATCTTTTAATGCTCAAGTATTTGTTGAAAAAGGAGCAGCCTATAGTTATCGACAAAAAGAATTAACAGGACAAAAACTCACAGATTTGGTTTTAAGTTTACTAAAAAATACAGAACAATTAAAAGAAATGGCTCAAAAAAGTTCAGAGTTAGCTGTTATAGATAGTGCAGAAAAATTAGCAAAGTTAATCCAAGATACTATCTAAAGTTTTGATGGATTTATTTGTCTCTCCTACTACCGAATAAATGGGTATAAACATAAGTAAATTCACACCCTAATAAAAAGATTTGACAGGTGAGAAATATCCATAATAAAAGTACCATAAATCCCCCAATAATACCATAAGCTCTAAACTGTTCCCCAATACGAATAACCCCACTACTCACTAAACTTTGAAGCAAAGAAAACAAACTAACAGCTAATAAAGAACCGATCCAAATATCACTCCATTTTACTTTAGTTGCAGGAAGGGTTTTATAAAGAAACATCACCACAGAAGTTAACAGTAAAAAAGTAATGCCTAATTGTAAACTATTCCATAAAAAAGCTTCATCAACTCTGATCCAAGTAATAACTTGTTCTACATTTTTAATGATCTTTAAAAATACTTTTAAAGCAATATTAGACAATAAAGAAACTAACATTAAAGCGGTTGAACTCAAAACTAATAAAAAGGCAATAATTTGATTTTGAATAAACCGAATAACCGTCCAAAACCAACCATTTCGACTATACCTATGATGGTAAACATTCCATATTTTATCAACGTTACGACTTAAGGCACGAAAAATACGACTTGCTGTAATAAATAGAATAGAAAAACCGATAATTCCTGCACCTAAACTACTTTTATTTAATTCGACTAAGGTACTTTCTACAATGCGATATGCTTCTATGGGTAAAGCACTTTGTGCAAAGACTAAAATTTGCGTATAAGCATTAGTATCAGGACCAAGGATTAAACCGGTTATACTTAGAATAACCAGTAAGATAGGAAATAGAGAAAAAATAGCATAATAGGATAATGCTGCACCCATTTCTATACAGTCGTCTTGTTGCCATTTGATAATGGTACGAGTAAATAATTGTACTATTTTTGATGATAGTATGCGGTTTTGTACAAATTCAATCACGGTTATACATTAAAGCGTTATGATATTAAATAATTCTATCTTAATACTAATATTTTGTAATCTATCTAGATAGATAATAAAGTTAAGCAATTTGTTCCTGTTAATGATTTAATTTTATGTTAAATTAGCTAATTTTTCTTTATATCCCGATGACTTAAACTTCAAAGTCGCATTATAATTTTTCTTAAATTTTCTCATGTAATTCTCCATTTCTTGAGCTTTTAAAGGACATCTAGTATGAATGATATAACAAAATTTCCGAACTGCAACTTTTGAATTATCTTTATAGATATAATTTATAGTATTTTCAAGTTGCTTGATTGCGTCATCAACTTTACAACCTTTCAGTTCAATATATATATCTAGAGATAGATTATCTATTTTGAGAAGATAATCACACTTTTTTCCAGGAATATTCAAGCAACCATCAACTGTTATTTTTTGTATATATTTTTTTGAGGGGTTATCTATATACATTTTACTTTTGCCTTTTTTATCACTAAAAGGTATGATTTTGTTGTTAGTGACTTCTGAACATTCCTCAAAATTCATCTATACTTTATTCCTCAAATTCTAATTCTGTTAATTGACTAAATATATCAAAAAATTCGTCGTAAGCTTCATCAATTATATTAGTATCAATCAATTTATTGTCTTTTTTTATTATGCTTGTTAGGTCTCCATTTTCTAGGGTATAAATTCCAAAATCTTCAATATCTAAGATTTTATCTTCTGAAACAATAGAAAATAGTTTTTTGAGTTCTTGAGGTTTATCTCCTTTTTCTACTATTTTTTTTCTAGCATTTCCTGCTTGAATCAGATTATTAAATGCACTTAAAATATAAGGACTATGAGTTGTTAATAAAAACCCATGTTTTTTCTTAGTTATATTAAACATAATACTAATTAATTCAACCATAGATTTTTGTGAAGAGGGAAAAAGATGTGCTTCTGGTTCTTCTATAAAAAATAGTTGTTTAGAACGTAAAAAAGGTAATGTTGATAATATTACTATTAATGGTACAGCTTCTTGTTGTCCTGATGAAGCATTAATGAGCTTGACTCGACTTTTATCTAAACGATATATCCAATCTTCTTCTTGCTCATAACGATAATTTCCAATGATAATCTTTTGGATAATTTCATCAATTACTTTTGACTTACTATCATGTAATATTTTCCTTTTTGTGTAAATTTCTTTTAATTTTTCATAACTCGAACCAAATTCAATCAAAAAATAGTCAATTGATATATTATCTGATAGTAAAGAAAAAACAGCTTTTTGAACATTGGAAAAGAAAGAACGCCCTGCCGGTATAAAAATTGGCTCCTCACACTCTATTTGATCAGATTTAAACAGAGTTTTATAAACTAATGTTTCTATATATTTAGTTCGATTTATACTAAATTCAATAAACTGTTCAAATGTTTCTATTTCTGATTCACTATCTTGATTTTTTTCAATATCTTTTATTAGTTTATTTCTTAGACGTGATAATTTTTCAGAATAATTTAACTTCAATTTATAGTCACCTGATTTATTTTTATTATTCTCAAGTGTAATTTCGTATTCATTGATTTTATAAATCATGTTAAATCGTGCAGAACTCCAAGAATATTCAGGAAACATTCTTGTAAATTCTTCTTTAACTGATTTGTCAAAGTCTCTTTTGCTTTGTCCTTCTGTAACTGATAATCGATAATTGATAAAAAAGTCTTTGAAAAAATACAGAAGTTTAGCTAAAACACTTTTTCCTTGTGCTTGTCTGCCAATAATAATATTAATTTTCGCTATATCAAGGTCAATATGTTTTAAATTGAGAAAATTATCAACAATCAATCGTTCCATAAACTAATTAAGTCCTACTCATTACATCAAAAATTATAAACAAGGAACATAATACTGTCATTATACGCCATTAAACTAAGATATAATCTTAAGATTCTTACTTTAAGATCAATTCATTCTAATGACTAATGATAACCGTCGCGCTTATTGGCGTGCAAATACCCGTTTAATTCGTACGTTGCTCATTATTTGGGCTATGGTTTCTCTGGGTTGTAGCATTCTTTTAGTACAACCCCTTAATACTATTATATTGGGAAAAATCCCCCTTGGTTTTTGGATGGCACAACAAGGATCAATTTTTGTTTTTGTTATTTTAATCTTTGTTTATGCTGTACAAATGGATAAATTAGATCGTAAATATAAAGGGAGAGAATAATTATGTCAGTTGAAGCTTGGACGACTATTTTTGTCATCATTTCTTTCATCATTTATCTATACATTGGTTGGCATTCTCGTGTTAAAGATAGTAAAGGATTTTTTGTTGCCGATCAAGGGGTTCCAGCAGTAGCTAATGGGGCAGCAACAGCAGCAGATTGGATGTCAGCAGCTTCCTTCATTTCTATGGCAGGATTAATCTCTTTTTTAGGCTACGATGGGTCTATTTATCTGATGGGATGGACGGGAGGTTTTGTCCTCTTAGCGTTACTTTTAGCCCCTTATTTACGCAAGTTTGGTAAGTATACAGTACCGGATTTTGTGGGCGATCGCTATTATTCTACAACAGCCCGTTTAGTCGCAGTATTTGCTGCAATTTTTGTCTCTTTAACCTACGTTGCCGGGCAAATGAGAGGGGTAGGAATTGTCTTTAGTCGCTTCCTACAAGTGGATATCGGAACTGGTGTCATTATTGGCATGATTATTGTTGCTTTTTTTGCCATTTTAGGAGGGATGAAAGGCATTACTTGGACACAAGTCGCACAATATACTGTTTTAATCATCGCTTACTTAATTCCTGCTATTGCCATCGCCTTAAAATTAACTGGTAATCCCATCCCACAACTGGCATTTACTTTTAGTGATATTGTTGAAAAATTGAACCAAATACAGGTAGATTTAGGCTTTACTGAATATACCCAACCGTTTGCTAGTAAATCTATGTTAGATGTGCTATTTATTACCATCGCGCTGATGGTTGGCACCGCAGGATTACCTCATGTTATAGTTCGCTTTTATACCGTTCCCAGTCCCAAAGCTGCCCGTTATTCTGCCGGTTGGGCATTACTTTTTATTGCTATTTTATACACCACTGCCCCAGCATTAGCCGGGTTTGCTCGTTACAATCTCATCGATAGTTTGCACAATAAAACCGTTGCAGAGATACAAGAATTGGATTGGGCGACCAAATGGGAAAATACAGGACTCTTACAATTTGACGATAAAAATAACAACGGACGTATTGAACTAATGCCTGATAAGGAAACCAGTGAAATCACTATTGATCGAGATATTATTGTTCTCTCAACCCCCGAAGTTGCTAACTTAGCCCCGTGGGTTATTGCCTTAGTTGCTGCTGGCGGTTTAGCTGCGGCATTATCTACAGCATCAGGTCTACTTTTAGTTATTTCTAGTTCCATTGCCCACGATGTTTATTATCGAATTATTAACCCCCAAGCCAGTGAGTCACAACGGCTAATGGTAGGGCGAATAATGGTGGGATTTGCCATTGCTATTGCTGGTTATTTTGGGGTTAATCCTCCTGGTTTTGTTGCCCAAGTTGTTGCTTTTGCTTTTGGGTTAGCTGCAGCTAGTTTTTTCCCTGTTATTATCTTAGGAGTATTTGATTCACGAACGAATAAAGAAGGGGCAATTTCAGGGATGATTGTGGGGTTAGCTTTTACCACTTACTATATTATTGGGGTCAAATTTTTCGCCATGAATCCTTGGTTTTTTGGCGTATCAGCCGAAGGTATTGGTACCGTAGGCATGATATTAAATGTAATGGTAACTGTAATCGTTTCTCGACTGACCCCACCCCCACCGCCCGAAATTCAAGCATTAGTAGAAAACCTGCGATCGCCTGAAGATAGTCCCGTTGCTTTGGTGGATATAGGAGAAGAAGAATTAGATTAATATAAACTGTAGGGTGGGCAAATCTAATTAATTGTGATCAGAAATTTTTGAGTTTATCTTTGCCCACCAGTTCAAGACAATAATTGTTAGAATTGAACAGCCATAAACTTAATATCTATGATTGCTGTTCCCAATTATATCAGTCCCGAAGAATATCTAAGTATTGAAGATCAAAGTTTGATTCGTCATGAATATCGTCGTGGTTTAGTCTATGCAATGGCCGGTGGTACAGATAATCACGATCGCATTACTTTTAATTTCTTGAAATTAATTGATAATCATTTGGGAGATTCCTCTGATTGTCGTTTTTATTCTGGTAATGTTAAAGTTAACTACAAAGATCAATTTTATTATTATCCCGATGCTTTTGTTACTTGTGACTCACGAGATCGCAGTGATCGCTATATAAAAAGATATCCAAAACTGATTGCTGAAGTCTTATCTTCTAGTACCCAAACTTTTGATTTAGGGGCAAAATTTGAAGATTATCAACAAATTGAATCTTTAGAGGAATATGTTTTAATTTCCCAAGAAACTCAGCAGGTAGAATGTCGTTATCGGACCACTGCTAATACTTGGGAAGTCGCATTTTATCAAGAAGGGGATGGCATCGTTTTAAACAGTCTGGATTTACAATTTCCTATCAACGAACTGTATAGGGGTCTTGATAATTTTACTTAGCAATAACCAATTGTGGCATTAAACGATTTATAACTTGTTTTAATACCATCGCTGTCCAATCAATATCTTCTTGAGTTGTTTTTCTTCCTAAGGTTAAACGAATCCCCCTTAACGCCTCTTTCTCAGAGTAACCCATGGCCAACAAAATAGGACTGGGACTTAATTGACCACTATGACAAGCAGAACCGGCACTAATAGCAATGCCAGCTAAATTCATTTGACGAACGATCATTTTACCAGTAATTTTTTCCGTTTCACTTGTTGGAAAAGGATCGTTAATGACAAAACTAACATGATGAGGCAAACGATATAATCTATCTCCTGTGGGAACCACATAAGAACAATCAGCCATCAAATCAAATAGGCGATCGCGTAATCCCATCAAGCGAGAACTTTCTGTTATCATCTCCGTAGCTGCTAATTCAGCCGCCAGCCCAAATCCTGCAATCATAGGCACAGACTGGGTTCCTGACCGTTTTTTCCCTTCTTGGCCACCCCCCAATAGTAAGGGGTCAATGTCTACCCCTGGACGCACATACAAAGCCCCGGCCCCTTGAATTCCATAAATTTTATGGGAAGAAAGGGATAATAAGTCAATGGGTAGTCGTTGCACATCAATGGTTACTCTTCCTGCGGTTTGCACTGCGTCAGTATGGAAAAGAATACCGCGATCGCGAGCAATTTTTCCCAATGCTTCAATGGGTTGTACCGTTCCCACTTCGCTTTGACCATAAATAATGGAAATAAGTACCGTATTTGACTGAATCGCAGCTTTTAAGTCCAGGGGATTTATTCTACCTTGACGATTTACTGATAAGCGAGTGACTTCCCATCCTTGTGCCTCTAAATATTTTACCGGTTCACTAATGGCTGGATGTTCAATACTAGAAATAATTAGATGTTGCGGTGTACTATACTGTCTAGCGATACCTAAAATAGCCAAATTATCAGCTTCCGTTCCCCCCGATGTAAAAATGATAGATTCAGGATCAACTGCATGGATAAGAGAAGCAACTTGAACCCTAGCGGTTTCTAACGTCATAGCTGCCCGTTGTCCCCACTGATGCAAACTAGAAGGGTTTCCCCATTCCTCTGTGAGAATTTTATTAACGTAAGCAACCACCTCTGAGCGAGGGGGAGTTGTGGCACTATGATCTAAATAAATTTGCATTATGGTATCAGACGAATAATTCTAGTTTAAGGAGTCGGTTATGTGAGGCAACAATTTAGCAACAATAGATAATTAAGGAATGTTTTTTAATGCCCTGGTTTACATACATTATAGTCTTCATGGGAAACAACCGCTTCTGGGGTGAGAAAATTACCATGATCACGGCAAATTAAACGATAATGTCGGGTTACAGGAATGCTAATGATAAAGCGATCGTGTCGTAGACGTTTTCCGTGAAAAAGCCGGTAATCTTGCTGATTTGCTAGTGCTTTGAGAATTTGACGGGCTTTAAGCACAACATTTTTGGGAAAAGGTCTTAGATTAATGGGATCTTTGCTGAAGGTTTCTTCCCAAGCATTTTTCTGTTGTTGCTTTTCTTCCCAGGCCGTTTGTTCTTGGGCGCAACGATGACAAATTTGCCCATACCCTTTATGACCACAGGGAAAATTCTTTTTTCGTCTCGACATAATAACCTGTTATCTTTGAACAACCCTACCGTATAGATGGGTAGGGATTCTTTATGCGAACAAACGCAAAGGCGTATCCAATTGCCTCTAATACCTCATCCAGAAGGGTTTAGCTTTACTTATCTTTTTTTCTATTGTTAGAGACTTAGCCTAAGCTAATGGGGTTTGATGGTGAGCTTAGTTTCGACCCCTGACCATTTTCGCTACTTTTGATAGGTACTAGGCGGTTGTGTCCCTGTATTTCAACAGTGCTTTGATATTCATTATACCTTAATTTTTATTTTTAGTTGATGTTAGACTTCGTCCCTCAATGAAGTCCGCAGTTTATATTTTGGTCCCCATTCATGAGGTCGCGGATTTGTCGTCGCACGGCAAATCATTCGAGCGACCGTCCCTAACTTTCGGAAGATTAGAGTATTTTGGCGACATCAGGATAAAACGCTTGCGATCGTGCCATATATCCAGCATACAGGCTGAGATGATCCGCTCGCAAAACAACTTGAGAAAACGCAACAAGATTCAAGATTGTCTAGGTTTTGTCCTAAATCTCTCTAGACAAATTTTAGGACTGAAAAAATAATAGTAACAATTTTTTCTTGTTGTTTATTCAATTGTTGGCTACTTAAAGTTATTGAATAATTGAGTAATTGTGCATATTTTTTTGTATAATTACCGAAAATAAAAATAAATATTAAGTATAGTATAAATACTGTATTGTCTTTTTTCTATCATTTATATTTAGTAATTTTACCTATTTATGCCATTGAATTTTTCTTAATCATTACTTTTTGTAAAATTACATAGAATTAGAAAACGTGTTAAGCATTTTTCAGAATGTTTACTTGCCATTATTTAGAGAATAACAACAATTACCGCAAGAATACGGATGTAAAAATATGATTTTGAAAGTTATTTTGAGAAAGGGATTTAAAAATATATAACTATGTTTACTGAATTAAAAACAAATAACAAGTATCTTATTGATTATGCAACGAATCACGCTTCAAAAAGTAATCACGTTGATTCAGACCTTAACTTCATCAATCTTCTGAGAAAACGAGCCATTCATCAGCCGCAACAAATTGCCTATACATTTTTAGAAAATGGAGAAACCGAATCCATTCAATTAACCTATCAAGATTTAGATTTAGAAGCAAGAAATCTTGGGGCTAAACTTCAATCGTTAAACTTAACAGGAGAAAGAGCATTACTCTTATATCCACCAGGAATTGAGTTTATTTCTGCCTTTTTTGGTTGTTTATACGCTGGGGTTATTCCTGTTCCCCTTTATCCACCGAAACGAAACCAAAATTTATCAAGATTACAAGCAGTCATTACTAATGCTCAAGCTAAAGTTTCATTAACAACGGAACTGGTTCTACAAAATATTGAAAAACATTTTGATAACACACCCGATTTAGCTAATTTAACTTGGTTAACCACTGATAATGGTCAAGAAAATTTGGCCCATCAATGGCATTTTCCCTCAATTTCTTCTGATGACATTGCTTTTCTACAATACACATCCGGTTCAACAGGAAATCCCAAAGGCGTGATGGTCACCCATCAGAATTTACTTCATAATTCACAGATGATTGAGCAGGGGTTTAACCATAGCTCTGACAGTATTGGTATGGGATGGTTACCCCTATTTCATGATATGGGTTTAATTGGTAATGTCCTACAACCGCTTTACGTCGGATTTCCTTGTACCCTCATGTCTCCTATCGATTTTCTGCAAAAACCCTATCGTTGGCTCAAAGCCATTTCTGATTATGGTGCTACCACTAGCGGTGGGCCGAATTTTGCCTATGAACTCTGTATGAATAAAATTACCCCTGAACAACTTGAAACTTTAGATTTAAGTAGCTGGAATGTGGCTTTCACCGGAGCCGAACCTATTAGGGCCCAAACCTTAGAAAAATTTGCTCAGAAGTTCGCTCCCTGTGGTTTTCGTAAAACAGTATTTTATCCTTGTTACGGTATGGCTGAAGCCACTTTATTCATCACAGGTGGTTTATCTTCTCAAGCACCGGTAGTTAAAACCGTGGATGAAAAAGCTTTAACAGAAAATCGAGTGGTTAAAGTGCCGAGAGAAAAAGACCAGTCAAGAACTTTAGTGGGTTGCGGTACAGAATGCCTCGGACAAACAGTCAAAATTGTTGACCCTCAAACATTAACAGAGTGTAAAAACAATCAAGTAGGAGAAATTTGGGTATCAGGAGATAGTGTCGCTAGAGGTTATTGGCGGGAGCCTCAAAAGACGAAAAATACCTTTGAAGCTTATTTATCTGATACAGGAGAAGGCCCTTTTTTACGGACAGGAGATTTAGGGTTTTTCTGTAGAGACCGAGAGTTATTTGTGACCGGTAGACTCAAGGATGTGATTATTATTCGAGGACGCAATCATTATCCCCAAGATATTGAAATCACTGTTGAGCAATCTCACGAGGCTGTTGTTAATCATCGCAGTGCTGCTTTTACGGTTCAGGTGAAAGGAAAAGACCAGTTAATCATCGCGGTTGAACTAGAACGGCGTTATCATCATCGTCGTCAACAAATTTCCTCCATACCACCTGAGCAAGAAAAAAGAAAAGGCGAGGAGCGTCGTCAAGAATCGGAAGACCCAGGGTTTGAAGTCACTCCAACCCCTTCTTACCCCCCTATTTTTGATGAGATTGTCAGTAGTATTAAGCAAGCTGTTGCTCGCCATCACGGATTACAAGTTTATCGTGTTCTCTTATTAAGAATAGGAACCATTCCTAAAACCTCTAGTGGCAAAATTCAACGCTATGCTTGTCGCCAAGGACTGCTTAATAATTCTTTAAATGTGGTTCATGATAGTAAACCATAAGGGGTTGATAAGTATAAGGATGAGGTTAAATACGGTATCACTTCTTAAAACTTAAGAAAATTCTTGACTGCTACTAAAAAGTGATTGCAGAATGAAGGTGGTTGTGAGGAATCGTTTGACACTTATAAATCTCCGACTTCACTTTAAACGTTGTTGGATAATCGAGAAGCTCTTATATATCCAGGCTAAAAACGATAATTCGTTAGTTTGAAATAAGCTTCTGTATTAGTTTGAATCAAAAATAACAAGAGTCGGTTAAATTAACTGATTCATTAATTCATTCTCTCATTAATTAAGCTAAGAGGCTATAGGAAAACAATCCCCTTTTTGGGTGATGTTGTTTAATTTTCCTACAGCTATGGTGAAGATAGAGAAACTGGCAGTTTAGGGATTTTTTAGGGACCAATCATGTTATTTAATCAATCATTTTTACCCTCACTTACTTATCTGTGTTTATGGTCGTTCAGTCTGATTTCTGGGTTGGGTATTTTCAATAGTCAAGCAACCCTGGCCGTTGAAAAAGATAGGGATAATCATCAAGGGGAATTATTAGCACAAACAGCAACAAAAAATCGGTTACCCAACGGGACTTACCTATATGGTAGTTACCCTCAAGCCGATGAAATTGGACAAGAATATATGGTGTTTCAAGTCCATCAGGGAGAGGTTAAAGGGGCTGTTTATATGCCACGGTCAGAATTTAGCTGTTTTACAGGAACCTTTGAGGGCAATCAGATGAAAATGTCTATTATTGACCCTTACGATGGTACTCGTCACCAGTACGCTGTTATGTTACAAGTGCCTTCTACGGTTGCCACCAATGGCCAATGGTCTGATATTGGCTTAGAAGGTTACTATCGTCTGGATACGATTAGTGCTAATGACACAACCATTCTTGACCGTTGTTCCTAATAGGCGTAGGCATTCATCTCGAGTAGAACTTTCAAAATACCTCGCTTTTGTGCCATTTCAAACGCTTTTAGCCCTTGTTCTAGAGGATAACGCCCTTGGATTAAGGGTTTAACATCCACTTGTTCTTGTGCCAATAATTTCAACGCTGGAGCAAACGGACCGCAACGGGAACCAATCACCGTAATTTCATCCACCACCAAACCAGACGCATCTAGGGTTAATTTCCCTGCGTAGGTACTTTTTAAGACTAAAATGCCACGGGGATAAAGAGAACGGCGGGCTAAATCAAAGCCTTGAGGGTTGCCTGTACAGTCCATGGCAATATCAAAGCTTCTCTCCTTCACATCTGTTTCTAACCCTGTTCTAATGCCTCTGGCGGCGAGATTGGCCAATTTTTCTGGGTGACGACCAATTACCCATAAATCACACCCGGTTAACCCTAAGGTTTGGGCGACTAACTGTCCTAACTTACCATCCCCCACCACCAACACCCGTTGATTTTCATCAATGGCCACTTGTTGCTGAATTTCCAAAGCAGCGGCCAAGGGTTCGGTAAACGTTGCCACATCGGTACTGACATTATCGGGGACGGGATGTAGGTTATTAATGGGTAGGGTTAAATAATCGGCAAATGCTCCATTTCGGTTAACAATACCCAAAACCGTCCGGTTTTCGCAATGGGTTGGGGAACCTCCTCGACAGAAACGACAGTGACCACAAACCGCATTAATTTCCCCTACGACTCGTTTATTGATTAGATGTTGGGGTCCTTGTTCGACAACCCCAACAAATTCGTGGCCTAAAACCCCCTGATAGGGATAATAACCCCGCAATAATTCTAAATCTGTGTTACAAATACCGGCTTGTAAGACTTTAACTAAAGCTTCATTTTGATTGGGTTCAGGAATGGGTAAATCGTTTTTTAATTGTAGTTGTTGATTGTCTAACCAAAGTCCTTTCATAGATTAGCCTCCGACGCTGTACAAGATGTTCTTCTTCATGAATCTTACTTTAACAATTGACTTAAAAGTGGTAACTTAACCATAAAAAGGTTTCCTTTCCCTTTCAAAGCCAAACTAAAGACATATCCTAGTGAGCAATGATATCTATATTCTAGATTAATTTCCCTAAATTCTGGCTTTGCCCACCTTATATATAAGATGATTTTATCAATGACCTTGACTTGAGAAGTTTTGTTACTCTAGAATTATTTTTACTCTAATTAAATTGATTTAAGATGTCAAATTATCGTCGTTTATATCTTAAAGGAAGTACAGTATTTTTAACAATTGTGACTTATCAACGAGTTAGTTTGTTTAATAATTTTGACTATATTGCTAAATTACGTCTTGCTGTTTCTCAAGTTAAAAAAGAAAAGCCGTTTGATATTTTAGGGGCAGTCGTTTTGCCCAATCATTTACATTTTATCTGGTCATTACCCAAAAATGATAGTAACTATTCTCAACGTATTTCACGAATGAAAGTCTTGTTTACCCGTTCCATTGGAAAACAGTTAAGATTAGTGGATAATATTTCTGAATCACGACACAAACATAGAGAAAGTAATGTATGGCAAAGAAGATTTTGGGAACATACCATTAGGGATGAAAAAGATTTAAAAACTCATTTAGAGTATATCCATTATAATCCTGTTAAACATGGATTCGTTTCTTGTCCTCATCATTGGGAATATTCCAGTTTTCATAAATGGGTAAAAGGAGGTTTTTATCCTTTAGAATGGGGATGTTGTTGTCAAGGTAAGTCACCCAAAATACCAGATTTTTCTGATATTGTTAATCAAGTCGGCGAGTAGGGTGGGCAAAGGAAATAATTGATTTGATGTAACATTAAGTGATAATCATTGCCCACCAGAATAAGATGAAATGGTAGGGTGGGCAAAGGAAATAATTGATTTGATGTAACATTAAGTGATAATCATTGCCCACCAGAATAAGATGAAATGGTAGGGTGGGCAAATGAGGTAATTGATTTGATGTAACATTAAGTGATAATCATTGCCCACCAGAATAAGATGAAATAGTAGGGTGGGCAAAGGGAATAATTGATTTGATGTAACATTAAGTGATAATCATTGCCCACCAAGCATAAGATTAAATGGTAGGTTGGATTTAACATTAATCGGTAATCATTGCCCACCATTATTATTCGGTGTTAGGTGGGCAAGATATTTATATTCTAGATTAATTCACTAAATTATGGCTTTGCCCACCCTACAATCTACATTAACCAACTAATTAAATAACCTAAACCCATACCACCTAAACTAACACCTGAAAGGATTAAAAATCTATCAAATAAACTAGAATTACCTTGTTCAAGCTTTTCCCCAGACCATGCTATACACATAGCCGTAGCCCATGCTAGAGACCACTCCGATGCCCATGGCCATCCTAGAGTGACAGCGACAATAATGGCCACAACTCCAGTCCATACCCATGCTATAGCAACAGATGAAGCAATAGCCACAACCACAGTCCACAACAATGTCAGAGTAACAACCCAAGCCCAAAAGGAAGATTGAGTCACAGCTATGATAGCACCATAAATAGCATAAAGTAAAAATAGGATATTTAAGCGTATCCAGGGAATTTGTATTAAAATATCACGAGAATGAGGTAAATTATTACTTTTAGTTGATATTTGGGGCTTAATTACGTCTTTGTGATACTCTGTCCCAACAGAAGGAGGCGGTTGAAGAGTTGCTAATAACCCAAGCCATGCAGATATAGACTGAGGACGATCTTCTTTTTCTAATGCCATTCCCTTCAGAATAGCCTCATTAATATGTTCACTGAGTTGGCCATTAATTTGTTTAGGAGGAATGAGAACGCTCTTATCATTGAGTTTCCGTTCCATTGAAGGCGTGGGACGTTCTCCTGTCACAGCGTAGTAAAACGTCGCAGCAAGAGTATAAACATCAATGGTGTATTGACGTTCCTTGCTACCTCGATAGATTTGTTCGTAGGGTGCAAAACTAGGGTTTGCTGCTTTGTCCGTAACACTATGAGTAGCAGGAATAATGTTCTTAGCGATGCCAAAATCAATTAAAATCGCCTGACCATCTTGAATCATAATATTCCCAGGATGGGCATCTCGATGAACCATTTTTGCTTTATGGATGGTTTGTAAGGCTTTGCTAATTTGACGAATATAGATTAAACATTGCGCTTCTGACAAAGGCCCTTGCGTCTTAATGATCTCCATCAAGGTTTGTCCCCTGATAAAGTCCATCACTAAACAGGGTAAGGTGTCCTCTAGGAAATAATCTCGAACTTTAACAATGTGAGGATGAGGTTTAGCTGAAAATTTGGCTAATCTTTGGGCTTCGTCTTGAAATTGCTGCACATATTGTTCATATTCAATATCTTTTTTTTGCAGGAGATCAGGGGTTTTGATCACAACTTCGGTATTAAGAGGTATGTGTCGCGCATGGTAAGTGATACCAAACCCTCCCCGTCCCAAGACTTTGATAATCTGGTATTTTCCTCGCTGTAATTTTTGGCCGGTTTGCCAAACCATAACATCGTTTCACATCTTTCCCTGAAATTGTACTTTAGAAAAACATAAAATGGAACTTTGACCCCAAGACAGCACATTTTATCGTTAGAATTAAAAAGATAACAATTAATCAGTTAATCACTAAAAATGTTCGAGTGGGATGACTCAAAAGCTAAGAGTAATGAAATCAAACATTCGGTTTCTTTTCCCTTTGCTACAAGAGTTTTTGATGACGGAAACAGATTAACTGTCATTGATGAACGATTCCAATATGGTGAAGTGCGATATATTGTTTTAGGGAAAATAGAGCAGCGTATTTATGTTGTTGCTTATACTATCAGAGGTTCAGTAATTCGTCTTATTTCCGCACGAAAGGCTAATAGTAGAGAGGTCAAACGTTATGAAAACAGTTAAATATACACCTGATCCCCAGAAAAAAGTTCGACTCACTAAAGAACAATTAAACCGCTTAGAGAAACTTTCTGATGAAAAGATTGATTATTCAGACATACCGGAGCTTGATGATGACTTCTGGGAAAATGCAAAAATAGTTCCTTCTCATCAGACTAAGGTTTAGGGGAAGAAGAAGGACTAGGGGGAACGTTAGGAGTTGGTTGTGTTAACCATGTCTCAACCATTTGCGGAAAACCTAAGCCAATTAATAAAGTAGCGATCGCAGTAATAGCAGCCCAAAACACTGGCCAATTAACAGAAAAACCTCGATTTGACGACGTTTTCACCCCTTTAGGAACAGATAACCCCAACTGTTTTAACCAATCTTGCACTGATTGAGGGCGATCGCTGGTTTCGGGTTCCATTGCGTTTAAAATAGCGTTATTAGTGCGCTCGCTTATGGCAGAATTTAGACTTTTTGGGGGAATTAAGGGCTTATTTTCTAGCTTACGTTCAATGGCACTAATTGGGGTAATTCCTGTTAATAATTGATATAAAGTTGCTCCTAGAGAATAAATATCGGTATAAGCTTCCCGTTTACCATCCCGATAATAACATTCAATAGGTGCAAATCCTTGAGCTAATTCTTCCGTTCGGATTTTGGTTAATTCATGATCAAAATTTAAAGCTAAACCAAAGTCAATTAATACTGCTTCTGGTTTTCCCGTCCTAATAATAATATTTCCAGGTCGAATATCTCGATGTAATAATTGATGATTATGAACTGTAATTAAAGCGTTTCCAATTTGTTGAATATAATTTAATGCTTCTTTTTCTGAAATAATTTGGTTATCTCTTTTATCAAGGGTTTTTCCACTAATATATTCCATGACAATACAATATATATTACCTTCGTAAAAAGTATCTTTAACCTCAACAATATGGGGATGATGGCATTTTGCTAATTTAACCGCTTCTTTAACTAAACTTTCTTGTAATTGTTTGAATTTATGAGGGTTTAACAAGACATCTTTTGCTGTTTTAATTACAACTAGATAATTATTTTGATTATCTTTGGCTAAATAAGTAATAGAAAAACGTCCTTTACCAAGGGTTTCTTGAATCGTATATCTATCATTTTTTAATGTTTTTCCCGTTGACCAAGCCATTAGCTTTGATTTGAGATTGAATATAGCGCAATTTTACCATAAATGACTTTTTATAGTTTATCAACATTGTTAGGTTATAATTTTAAGAGTTA
The DNA here is from genome assembly GCA_030065205.1 of Crocosphaera sp. Taxonomy (GTDB): domain Bacteria; phylum Cyanobacteriota; class Cyanobacteriia; order Cyanobacteriales; family Microcystaceae; genus Crocosphaera. The sequence continues at coordinate 14,411 of JASJDN010000014.1, read as the reverse complement.
GGTTCTCACCGAAGAAACAAACGAATGAACAAGCTAGACAGTTTCAACTTATTTAATAAAAGCTAGGCTACTATACAAATGAAAAGCTGCATCCCAAGGGGTATCTTCCCGACGCAAAAGGTCAATGTGAGGGTTGATAAGTCTGAGTAACTCTTGAAAATCAATGGCTGATTCTCCAAAAGGAGTAAACTCTGAGTAAGTAGGAAGATTGGGGGTTTTTTCGGCAATAAAGTTCATAATATGTTGCCAACTTTCCTTCATCGTTGCTTGCCCATCTTTGGCTTTTTGTTTATCAGAGAAAGCGATTCCTTCTAAAAAACGATAATGTTGATCACAAAAACGAATGATAATTTGCTTTTGAGGAAGATGAAGATCGCAGATTTTGGCATAATCTAAGGTTTCTATTTTTCGTTTCAACTTTCCCCTCAAACCAACATCCACACATTCTTCAAAAATAGGGAGTAACCCGTTTACCTGTTGTCTGACTTGGGACCATTCAAATGCAAGAATGTCCCGTTGTCCTTTGTTGGGTTCGTAGACTATGGTAACTTTGGGTTCTACTGATTCAATATAGAGAACAGGATAAACCTTAAGAGCATTAACCTGCCGCACCAAGGCAGTAAAACAGGGAATTTCTGCTGATTGCAGTTGCTCTGCTTGAAATTTTAGTTTACCAATGGCTCCCGTACGATAGAGTCGCCAGGAACGACTAGGGAGTTGTAATCTCGCAGTATAAGGGTCAATTCCCATAATTTCCCCAAATTTTTGGGCTGCTGTCTTTTTTAACTCGTTGGGAATGGCCTCAAGCACTAGGACCCCCATTTCTAACGCCCCGCTTTCTTCCATTGCTTGGTTTAAAGCGGTTTGACGTTCCTTGACTTCTTGTTGGTTAATTCGTTCAATTCCTTGACGAATTTGCCGCATCAGCTTAGGATTAACGGCGTTTGGTAATAGTTCTCGATAACGTTCATTGGCAAAGGTGACATCTCCCTGGGCTTCAGCTAAACGCGCTTGATAAAAGGGAACCCATATATTATTGGGTTCTTGTTGCTGTAACTGTTGAAGCAGTTGGGATGCTTCTTCATAATTTTCGCTGTTAATAGCATTAATAATAGATTCAACCATCGTCATATCTACAGTTTGATGGAGTTTATGCTTGTAAAGACAGATTGAAAATTTTTCAATTTTATACAATCATCATACTGCTTCTAATTTTACCCTAACAGCAAAACATCTCTCTATTTTTTCGAGATTAATGATCAAAAGCAAATTGTAACCATACAATAAAAAAGCATAAAATACCAGAAAAGTTCAAAAAAATTAACACATTATTTCTCTTAAGAATTAACATAAACTCTCCCTTTCCAACCGCCTCCTTTTCCGCGCCAATGTCGCCAAGCAGAGTCTAAAGTCATTAAACCATATAAAAAACCAATGAGGGGCAAAGTTAATCCCCAGAGAGGAGAACATTGATATACTTTTAACGTAGGAAGATAAGAAATGGTCATTAATAACCAGGTACTTCCTCCTAAAATAGTGATAACTGGATTGTGAATAATCAATCCGATGATTAGACTAATGGGTGCAACTAAATAAACTAAGGTTAATGCTAGTAACGTTCCTATTAGTAATAAAGGGGAATAATTTAACTGTGTATAGGCAGTTCTTGCGACCATATTCCAAATAGAGTCTAAACTATCATAAGGTCGTAAACTAAGGGTTTTTTCACTTAATCCTAACCAAATTCCTTGATTTGGTTTGGGGCTATTTTCTTGCAATTTAGCTTTAACTGCTGCTGCTAAGGAACAATCATCAATTAAAGCTTGTTTGACTACATCTATTCCACCAATTTCTTCTAAAATATCACGACGAATTAAGATACAACCTCCGGCTGCTGCGGCCATTTTATTTTGAGGATTATTCACCCAAGAAAACGGATATAATTTTTCAAAGAAATAGACAAAAGCAGGGATTAAAAATTGTTCCCAAAAACTATCACATCTTAACCTAACCATTAGAGAAGTCATAGCTAAGTTTTCTGTTTTGGCTTGATTGACTAATTCTTTTAAATTACTATTATGATGTTCAATATCAGCATCAGTTAACAGTAAGTAATCCGGTTTATTATCTATCTTTTTAGCTTGTTCTATTCCTTGTTTCATTGCCCATAATTTTCCTGACCAACCGGATGCTAGAGGTTGTCCTGAAATGACTTGTAATTGTTGGGATTTTTGATGATTTTCAGCAATTTCTTGAGCTACATTTCCTGTATTGTCATCGCTTTGATCATCGACTAAAATAATGGAGAAGTCTCCTGGATAATCTTGATTTAAAAGAGATTTTAAACTAATAGGTAAAACATCCGCTTCATTACGGGCAGGAATAACCGCACAAACAGATGGATAGTTATTTAAGGGTTGAAGATTGCTATTAATTCGTTGATTACTTAACCAAAACCAGCCTCTAAATAATAATAAATAAATCCAAATTGTTAAAGATAAACCGACAATTCCTATTAAAATATTAATCATGATTTCACTCTCTCACTATTTTTGATAATATAACTTAAATTTATGAAAAAATCAAATAATTGGAAATATTGCGATAGATTTAGTTTAGGTAAAAAAGATGAATTTTTCTAATTTGAACACTGTTTCTAAATGATTGAGAAAGAAGAGATTAGGTTTAATTATATCAATCTCTTCTTTTTTAAAATCAGGTTTTAAAACAATTAAAGATGCTTATCAACAGCTTCTTTAAAGGTTTCATAACTCGCTTTACCGACAAGATGTTCAACCAATTGTCCTTCCTTGAAAATGAGAACAGCAGGAATACTTTTGATTCCATATTTTTTTGCATTTTCTTTGTTTTCATCAAGGTCTAGCTTAAACACATTAACTCGGCCTTCGTATTCTTCTGCTAATCGATCAATAAAGGGACTAATTACACGACAAGGCCCACACCAAGTTGCTGTATAATCGACCACCATTATCTCTGAGTCGGTTAACAATTGTTCAAAATCCTTATCTTGTATAAATGTAGCTTGTGTCACGGAAAATCTCCTTAAATTAGAGTAACTAAATTAAGAGAATTAAGCCCAATTAATTTTTTTTCGTTTTGCTTAGGCAACTTTATCTCATTGTTTAATCGATAAATCATCTAATACAACCGAATCTAATTTAATACTGAACTTCATTGAGAAAGCTTAAATGTCAAGAAAATAATTAATTTATCAACTAAAACTAAAAACTATCACGATAAAATTAGAATTACTTAGTAATCGAAGCTTTCATCTCTTGCCTTATTTTTTTCATAATACACCCTTAGAGACACTATTTTAAACTTTCAGCAAAATCTTAATTATTAATGATTAACTGTGCGTGTTCATTAAAACAGCGACGATAAACCCCTTCCGTCACCAAAATAGCGGTTAAAATATTAGTTAACATAATCATAAATAAAATTAAAATTTGATAGGAGGCTGCGTTTAAGGGATTGCTTCCGCCTAATACTTGTCCGGTGAACATTCCAGGTAAACTCACCATACCCACCACCATCATTTGATTTAAGGTAGGAATTAAACTCACTCTAATCGCTTCTTTACGATAATGGGCGATCGCTTCAACGGGAGTGGCCCCTAAACATAAATAGGTTTCTACCTCAAGCTGGTTATGAGAAATAGCACTAATAAGACGTTCCCCCGATAAAGAGGCACTATTCATCGCATTTCCGAGGATCATACCCGCTAACGGGATTAAATACTGGGGAGAATACCAAGTTTGGGGTTGGATAATCAAAGCGAGGGCATAGCTGAGGGTTAACCCGCTACTCACCAATAACGATCCCCATACCAGAGGAAAAAAGCCCTTTCCCTTGTGAGGAATGCGGTTACGGGTAACTTGTGCCGCGATAGTTAACATTACCCCTAAAATGAGCAAAACAGGGATAGGATGGTTTAATTCAAAGATAGCAGCGATAACGTAGCCCACTGCTAAGAGTTGAAACAGCGATCGCCCTGTGGCTAAGATAAGTTGTCCTTCTAAGCCTAACCGTTGCCACTTCGACAAAACCACAGCAATAGCCATGATACCCAAAGACCACCCTAAATCTAACAAATCCAGTTCAATTGCGCCACCCAATGGATAAGTCTCCCCAGTTTTTAAGATTATGCGCCAAAGTAAGGGGGTTCATTCCCTGCTTTCCATTTGATATTACAGCCAATACTGGGTTTTTGCTGAGTATCCACCTTTCTATCCAGTAAAACCTCTTCTATAGCTGCTTTTAAGTCTTTGCCGGTAATAGGAATATCGTTTCCAGGGCGACTATCATCAAATTGGCCGCGATAAACTAGGGTTTTATCTCTATTAAATAAGAAAAAATCGGGGGTACAAGCAGCCGTATAAGCTTTAGCTACCTCTTGGCTTTCATCATAACAAAAAGGAAAAGTAAACCCTAATGTTTCTGCCATTTCTTTCATTTTATCGGGGGCATCACCTGGGTGAGTAGTAATATCATTAGCACTAATAGCAACAATACCCAAGCCTTTACCGACGTATTCTTTTCCTAATGCAGCTAAAGCATCTTGAAGATGTTTAACAAAAGGGCAATGAACACAAATAAACATGACTAATAAAGCTTTTTTATCAGCAAAGGTATTGAGAGAAATTTTGTTACCTGATACCACATCTTCTAACGAAAAATCAGGGGCTTTTGTTCCTAAAGGTAACATGGTAGAAAGGGTTTTAACCATAAGAATAACTCCTAATAAATTCTCAACAAGCTAGGACAATCATTTATTGCAATTACAGCTATCTTTAATTATAGCTGTTCTAGTTAGAGTTGTTTTAGTAATTCATCAACCTTTTTGATGCCTTCAGTATTTTCATATTCTTGATACAGTCTTTTGGCATATTGTAGTGCTTTTTTTGCTTCTTTATCTCTATTTCTTTCTTTAAAAGCAACGCCTAAATAATAGTAAGGCTCAGGATTTTGGGGGATAATCTCGATTAAATCTTTATAAGTAATAATTGCTCCTAAATAATCTTTCTGAGCTAACTGTATTCTGCCAACCCCTGCGTAAGCTTCTGGTAGTTTTCGATTAAAAAAGGAAACACGGCGATAAATTTGCAGAGCTTCGTCCAGATTATCTTGAACCTCATAAACACGAGCAATTTTTAATTGAATTTTAGTATTTCTAGAATCTATTCTTTCTGCTCTTTTTAATTGTTCTTTTCCTAATTCTAGTTGACCCTGTTGTAGATAAGCTGTTGCTAATAATAACCTTAAATCTACATCTCCAGGAAAACGTTCAACTGCATTCCCTAAGTATTGCAGTGCCTCATCTAGTTGTTTTTGTTGCAGTAAAGACGATCCCATAATAGCAAAGGCTTCAGGGTTATTGGGTGCAAGGGCTATCACTCTTTTATAAGCTTCTGCTGCCCCTTCATAATCTTCTTGACGGAGTAAAACCACTCCTAAACCAATATAACTTTTGACAAATTGGGGGTTCAGTTGAATAGCATAATAGTAAGCTGAGGCTGCATTATTATTATCCCCAATATTAGCTAAACTATCCCCCAACGCATAATAAAAATTGGGGTTACTCGAATCAAGAGAAAGGGCTTTTTGATAGTATTTGACTGCAGCTTGATAGTTTCCTTGTTGACCGTGTAAATAGGCGATTCCTGAAAAGATTTTGGCGTTATCATTATCTAAACTGGCTGCTTGTTCATAGGTAGCGATCGCCCGTTGATAGTCTCCTTTATCGACATAATCTCTACCCCGACGTAACAATTCATCTAATTGTTCCTTATTCCTATTTTGTGAGACAATGATAGGAAAATCACCAGAAGCAAAAACAGGAGTAATACTACTACCTAGTATAAGAGTTGTGAGTAAGGAAAGAGTAAGTTTAGAAATCATAGCTTTTTTAAAAGATTAATAAAAAAAGGCTTGAGAGATCAAACCTTGGAATTATTATAAGCAAAAATACCTCATTGTTAACGAGGATGTTTCACTAGATGCCTCGCTTAATAGCGATTTCGGCTTGCTTAAATTCTTGTTTTAAGCGTTTTTTCAACTTTTCGGGAATAGGACGACTGCCATAAGAGGTATAGTAACCAGCCAGGGAATTTAACGCTGTTTGCATGGTGGTAAAGGAACGGAGTCCCCCAGATTTATCATTGCGTCGGTAGCGAGAAATATAATCATTAATTTGTTCTCTGGCTAAAGACTGAAGTTCTTGTTTATTATCAGCGTCATTGGGTAAATCAATGGCGGTGGTTAAGGTTTCGATTACTTTTAGGGTATCTTGGCTATAATCACCAGACAGTCCAGCAGAACTATTACCACACCCGGTTAAAGCGACAACTGCTACTAAGACTAAGGCTAGAATACGAGATAAGGCAGATTTGAAAAACATAAGTTGTTAAGAGAATTACATAATTCTAGATTTTTCCTATCCTATCCTAGAAGGGGTCACTGAGTGAAGCCCACACTCGAGAGCATTCTATTTTTGCAGAAAAAGTATCTTTGGAGTTTGACGGGGGGACACAGAGATGGGGAGACGGGGGGAAATTTATGACTATAAACTATCATCAATAAAATACAAGTTGCAACTTTGGGATACTCCCCCACACTACCCACACTCCCTTATTTACTAATTTAGTGATCATTCGTTACTATATCCACGGGTGTCCATTTCAAGTCTTCGGGGAATTTTGGAATGGAATTGAGAAGATTTTTAGTATAGTCTTCTTGAGGATTATTAATAATGTTTTCTGCTTCTCCTATCTCAACAACTTCCCCTTGATTCATAACCATAATGCGATCGCTCATAAATCTGACTACACTAAAATCATGGGAAATAAAAATACAAGTTAATTTTAACTTTTGTTGTAAGTCTTTTAACAGGTTTAAAACTTGTGCTTGTACGGATACATCTAAAGCAGAAACGGACTCATCACAAATCAAAAAACGGGGATTTAAAGCTAAGGCGCGGGCAATACAAACCCGTTGTCTTTGTCCCCCTGAAAATTCGTGAGGATAACGATTATAAGTATCTATCTCTAATCCAACTAAGCTTAATAAGGCGTTAACAATTTCTCTTCTTTTCTTACTATCGGACTGGGTTTTATGAATAATCATCGGTTCAGCGATCGCTTGCCCTACGGTTAATCTTGGGTTGAGAGAATTATAGGGATTTTGGAAAACAATTTGCATATTTTTTCTCAGGTTTCGTAACCATTTATTGCTCATCGATTTCTTGGAAATTTCGTAAGTTTCAAAGGAAACATTTCCATCTGCTGCTGGAATTAGTCTCAAAATTGTTCTTGCTAATGTTGACTTTCCGCAACCCGATTCCCCAACTAATCCTAATGTTTCTCCTGCATGAACTTTAAAGCTGATATTATTAACCGCTTTAAATTTATCGGATTTGAGTCCAAAAAATGCTGATTTACCAAACTCAACTGTCAACTTTTCTACTGATAACAAAACCTTTTTCTCTTCGGCTTCTTTGGTTCTTGCTTCAATTTCATCATGAGGAATAATTGTATAAATTAAATCACTTTCCTTAGATAAGTCTGTATCTTTTTTGTCTTCCAAAAAATCGGCTACAGTAGGCAATTTTTCTACTCTAATATGCAGGGGAGGACGACAAGCAAGTAACCCTTTGGTATATCCATCTTGAGGGTGACGGAGAATTTGTTCTTTTTTGCCTTCTTCTAATACTTTACCATTTCGCATCACTAATATGTCATCAGCCACTTCATTAATGACCCCTAAATCATGGGAAATGAAAATCATGGCAATATTATTATCTTTACAAAGACCTCTCAATAACTCTAAAATTCCTTTTTGAACGGTTACATCTAAAGCCGTCGTTGGTTCATCTGCGATTAAAATTTGAGGGTTACAGGAGATAGCCATTGCAATCATTACCCGTTGTAATTGTCCCCCAGACAGTTCATGGGGATATCGTTTCAAATAGGCTGTTGCTTGCTGATTGGGGCAGGTTTGCTTTAAAACCTTTACATTTTTTAATAACTTAATGGCTTCTATATTAGCTTCGTCTTGAGTAACATTCTGGTGTAATTTAATGGCTTCAGTTAATTGATATCCTATGGTATAAACCGGGTTAAAAGCACTCATCGGTTCTTGGAAAATCATGGCAATTTCTTTACCACGATATTTGGTCCATTGTGAAGATTCTAACTGAGTTAACTCAATATAATCTTCTGAGGATTGATAATATTTAATACGACTTCCATCAGCAATCTTTCCAGGGGTTTGAATCAACCCCATAATAGCCAAAGAAGTGACAGACTTCCCTGAGCCTGACTCACCAACAATACCTAAAATCTCACCTTTTTTTAGTTGAAAACTGACATCATCAACAGCCACCTTGTTAGGTTTTCCTTGTAAGGGAAATTCAACACGAAGATTAGATACATCAAGAACAAGATCACTCATAACCCTATACGATTGGAATTTTAAACAGATTTTAACTGATTTTTTTGACTTTGACAAAGATTTTAGTAGAGTCCTATTAAGGATGACCTATTAAATTAGGCTTAATCACAGAAAGATTGAGCAAAATGATAAAATAGAGGTAGTTGAATGGTCTGGAGATTCGGTCAATGACAGAAAGAGAGTTTCAAACGATTATTGATAAGTTAGATAGCTTGGAGAAAAATGACCAGATATTGACTGAAAAATTAGAACTGTATAAAAAAGTTTCTGATGACCAGATTAATGCAATTAGATTTGAAATTAAAGCTTATCAAGATGCTAACAAACAACAATTAAATGTCTCATTAGGAGTATTAGTAACGGCTGCTGTGGCTATTTTGGTTAGTGTTATTCTCAGTACCACAAATTAAATTATGTCTAAGAGACTGTTTATAAATAGAATCTTAAGACGGTAGGGTGGGCAAGTCAAAGACTTATCTAAACTAACTTGACCCTTGAAAACCTTGCCCACCTTACAAAATTTGTTGTTATTATTTCTTTAGGAACAGTCTCTAAGACTGATAACTGAATTAATAGAATCTTACCCTTTCCATAAGCAACTTCAAGTCACAATATTCAAGAAGCGTGTCACAATATAAACAAAAATGGAAATATTATACGGAGAGGGATATGGTTGCAACTCCCATCAAAACAGAAAATCGTTTAACCATACAGACGGCTGATATTGCTGAAAATACTACTACTATACGCTCTTTGGACTGGGACCGCGATCGCTTTGATATTGAGTTTGGCCTGCAAAATGGAACCACTTACAACTCCTATATCATTCGTGGTGATAAAATCGCCCTTATCGACACTTCTCATGCTAAGTTTCGTCAGCTATACCTAGATACCTTAACGGGACTCATCGACCCCAAAACCATTGATTATTTAGTGATTAGTCACACCGAACCGGATCATAGTGGTTTGGTTAAAGATATCTTAGAACTGGCTCCCCAAGCAACAGTAGTGGGTTCAAAAGTTGCCATTAATTTCTTAGAAGACTTTATCCATCAACCCTTTGAACGCATTTTAGTGAAAAGTGGGGAGTCCTTGGACTTAGGGAAAGGTCATGTCTTAGAGTTTGTGAGTGCGCCTAACTTACACTGGCCCGATACAATTCTTACCTACGATAAAGGAACCGAAACCCTCTTTACCTGTGATGTGTTTGGGATGCACTATTGTTCTGATCTCCTTTACGATGAACATTTAGACAAGATTGCTCCAGACTATCATTTCTATTATGAGTGTTTAATGGGTCCTAACGCGCGATCGGTCTTGTCTGCTATGAAACGCATGGATAAGTTAGGAACCATTTCTACAGTGGCTAATGGTCATGGTCCTCTGTTGCGCTATAATTTGCATGAGTTAGTAGAACGGTATCGCACTTGGAGCGAAGAACAAAGTAAAGCGGATAAAAGCGTGGCCGTGTTCTATGTGTCTGACTACGGATACAGCGATCGCCTTTCCCAAGCCATTGCCAAAGGGATTACCAAAACCGGTGTCGCGGTAGAAATGGTAGACTTAAAATCGGCTGATACTCAAGATGTTACCGAGATCGTTAGTCGTTCTGCCGGTTTAGTCATCGGGATGCCTCCCTTAGAAGGGACTCACAACAAAGAAACCACCAGCAACATCGGAACCATTATTGCTGCAGCCAAGAATAAGCAATATATCGGGATGTTTGAATCCTATGGGGGTAACGATGAACCCATTGACCCCTTATTAACCAAGTTTCGGGAAGCCGGGTTAAGTAAAGGGTTCAACTCCATTCGAGTTAAAGATACTCCTAGTGAAGCTATTTATCAACTCTGTGAAGAAGCAGGTGTCGACTTAGGACAAGCGTTAACTCAAGATCGCAAAGTGAAGCAACGGAAGTCCTTGGATAGTGACTTAGATAAAGCGATCGGTCGCATTAGTGGCGGTTTATATATCTTAACCGCTACCCAAGGAGAAATTAAAGGGGCGATGTTAGCCTCTTGGGTAACCCAAGCGAGTTTTGATCCCCCAGGATTTACGGTTGCAGTCGCGAAAGATCGGGCGATCGAATCTTTGATGCAGGTAGGAGATAGTTTCGTTTTAAACATCCTTGAAGAAGGAAAATATCAACCGTTGATGAAGCATTTTCTCAAGCGATTTCCCCCTGGGGCCGATCGTTTTGAAGGAATTGAGGTGCAAACGGGCAAGAATGGCTCACCGATTTTAGTGGATGCGTTAGCTTATTTAGAATGCGAAGTTATCAGTCGCATGGAATGTAGTGATCATTGGATTGTTTACAGTAAAGTCACCAATGGACGAGTATCTAACCCCGATGGTTTAACGGCTATTCACCACCGAAAAGTCGGTAACTATTATTAAACCTGTAGGGTGGGCATTGCCCACCTTTTTGATGTGTAGCAACCATAAATTATTTATACAACTAGGGGAATTATTGACTATTTATAGTGAGCAAAACTCTATGAAAACTCAAAAACGAATTAAAAATGATTGTTATAAGGAAAGACTAGGAATATTCCTAATATAGTCTCTGACTCGTTCACAAGGATATTGTAGTCCATCTAGCCCCAGCATCTGGTGATCTCTCTGATCAGGTAGATCGGCAAATAAACATCGATAGTCTTCAGCAATAATTTCCTTATCACACCGTTGCCATGATCCACCTTGGTAGTTTGGGAAATGTTGTTCTTCACTCAATGGGCGAATCGCATAATAGTCAGTTGGTAGTCTGTCAAGCCAGTAGTCTTTAACAACTCCATTGACTAGCAAATGAGATAAAGTCCAGTGATGTCCATATTCATGAGCCAAAATCTCTTTGACTTCATTTAGTCTCTGTTGATGAGTTTTAAATGACAAGTTTAGTTGGTAGAAATTAATAACGACCACAGCGACAATACCAATAATCACGCTAGGATCTTGACTACTTTTGACGATCTTAGCATCCCAATAGCCAAGATAACCACTACGACCATCATCCCTAATGATAACTCTCCCTAACCAAGCAAATTCCCTTTTGGTAGAAAGGAGATTATCACAAATAAAACTCCCAAACTCTGCTAATTCATCTTGACTAAAATAATTTTCTCGATCTTCAATCTCCAGAGGTGGCATATTGGGGAAAGGTCGTGTGTCTAAGTTTATAGCCATAACTTCGTCTTATAACTGTCTTTTCAGAGGCGATTCAAGCTGAACAAGATCTGAAAGTTAAACCTGCAAAATCACTATCATCTTCTGCAATCACGGGTGCTGTTGACTGTCGAACGACAGTCCTACCTTGACTATCAGTAGTTGTATGGATAAAGTCCCCACTATCCAGACTATTTAATTTTCCAGATTCTACTTGCTCTAGATAGCTCTTTAGTTTATCTATATCCTCGGACGAGGCTCCACTATCTATAGCTTGGGCGATTAATTTTTTTAAGTATTGAGGTGTAACTCTCATATGACTCATACGTATACATCTACAACTATCAAGTACCAACAAGCCTAGATTGATTGATATTGAGTCTTCTCATTTAGACTTAAATTACGATACTAATAGATAATGATCGTACCGAAATTAGAGTAACAAATAAAGGGCAAGTTAGGGCATGACTTTTGCCCCATGCGTTAGGGCAAATAGGGCAGTATAATTAAAGACATTAGCCCTAACGCATTATACTTAATTCAATAAAATCCTAGGTTGACCATGAATTATTCTTATTCTGATAAAGTGAAATCAAGTCCACAGGGAAAAGAAAAGATTGAAGAACTTCGTAAAAAATTGAATTTGACGCAACAAGAGTTAGCTGACGAAACTAATATGAGTTTAGATACATTGAAAAGATTATTAGGAACAAAAGGTCAGAAAAATGGAATTCATGCTAGTGTTGATAGATTTGCTGTTGAAAATATTGCTAAGTTCCTAAACATTAAACCGACGGATATTGTAGATCTGCAAGAATGGAAAGGGGATAAACTGTTCAAATATCAACAAAAATTCAAAGCACTGATAGAAGAAAAATTACGGCTTTTTGTCGGTCGTCAGTTTGTTTTAGATGCCATAGAAAACTTTATTAATACCCATGATCGAGGTTACTTTACCATTGTTGCCAAACCAGGGGAAGGTAAGAGTAGTATTGCTGCTAAATATGTTAATGAGAATCCTGATTGTATTTACTACTTTAATGTTAGAGCCGATAGTCAAAATAGAGCCGATCAATTTCTAGACAATATCTGTAAACAGTTAATTAATCGTTACCAACTAGGAAACGAGAAATTACTATTAGATGCAACTAAAGATGGTAATAAGTTAAAAGATTTATTAGAGACAATTAGTAATAAACTTGCTGACGATGAAAAATTAATTATTGTGGTTGATGCCTTAGATGAAGTTGATTTAAACAGTCAATTAGAAGGATCTAATGTTTTATATTTACCTCGATATTTACCAGAAAAAATTTATTTTATCCTCACCAGACGAGATGAACAAGTAGTTAAACATAGACTGTTAATTGAAGCTCCCGAAGAGATATTTTATTTACAAGATTATCCTGAAAAGTGTAAAGAAGATATTAGAATGTATATTGAAGCTTGTTTAGAAAGCTTTGAAGACTATAAGGACAAGTTACAAGTTTGGATAAAAAAACAAAAAATAATTCAAGAAAATTTTATTAATGAATTAGTAGAAAAAAGCGAAAATAATTTTATGTATTTACGATATGTTATCCCTCAAATTGCTGATGGATATTATCAAGATTTAGAATTAAAATATATTCCCCAAGGGTTACAAAATTATTATCGATATCATTGGTTACAGATGAAAATGGATCGAATTAAGATTAATATTGTTTATCTTTTAACCGTTGTTTCTCGACCAATTTCTCGACAATTATTATCTGAGTTTGCTACGGTAGGAGAGTTACAAGTGACTGAGTTTAAAGTGCAAGAAGTTCTCAAGGAATGGTCACAATTTATTGATAAGATTCCTATGGGTGAAGAAATCCGTTATAAAGTGTATCATCAGAGTTTTGCTGACTTCCTTAAAAGTGATGAAATGGTGAAAGCAGCAGGGGTAGAAATTAGTAATATTCATGGGTTAATTGCTGATAAGCTGTGGCAAGAATTATATGATGACGATGATGAATAACAAGGAAGTTTACAAAGTAATAGTAAACAATAAATAGAGAAAAGTAAACCTATGAGGAATTTTATTGAAAAGCTAAAAATACAGATTCCTGAAAAACAGGAATTCATTTTAAAAGATTTAGCTAAAGAATTGGCCGAGGCTCAACAGTTTAAGCGGTTATATTGTTTATTAATAGACTTTGGTTATCTCCAAATAAAGTTAGAAACCTTGGGAGTAGGAGAATTAATTGATGATTATGATTTAGTTCAAAATCATGAAAGTTGGCAAGAACTCGGATTAATTCAAAAAGCTTTGTATATGTCAGGAAATATTCTCGCTAAGGATACAACTAAATTAGCAGAAAAATTAACAAGATTATTAGCTGCTTATCAACATATACCTAAGATTAAAAGACTATTAGAAACAGCTACCCAATATCAAGACAAACCTTGGTTATGTTTACTGAGTCCCACTATATCCTCACCCCTTGCACAACCTTTAATTCGTACTCTCACGGGTCATAGTTATTGGGTAGAAGCAGTAGCAGTGACTCCTGATGGCCAAAAGATTATTTCTGGTAGTTGGGACGCAACCCTGAAAATATGGGATTTAGCCACAGGGAACTTAGAAAACACTCTCATGGGTCATAGTTACTGGATAGAAGCAGTAGTAGTGACTCCTGATGGCCAAAAGGTCATTTCTGGGAGCCGGGACAAAACCCTGAAAATATGGGATTTAGCCACAGGGAACTTAGAAAACACTCTCATGGGTCATAGTTACTGGATAGAAGCAGTAG
>JASJDN010000092.1 GCA_030065205.1 Crocosphaera sp. | reverse complement strand
GATTATCAGAAACTGTTTGGTGAATTGCCATCCCAAACATTAATAAATTAGGAAAAGGTAACGGGCAATTCGTAGGGTGGGCAAGAGGGAATAAGTTTGAGAATGATCAAGAAATTGTCAATGCTTGCCCACCATAAACCCGATGAAGGTGGGCAAAAGTAACCCTTAAGTGACCTCATCTTCTATCTTAAGCATTTGCCCACCCTACAACTAGAATATAATAAAATATATTTCGAGATACATAGTCTATAAAAATGCAGTCAAGATTGGTGCTAAAAAAATGAATTATAATATTAATCAATTGAATAATCTTCAGAAAAATGATGCTAACAACTGACAAATCGAATAAACCAAAAGCGGATCGAGTGGTTTTATATCATATTAGTTGGCAACAATTCAATAACTTATTAAAAGATTTAGGGAATCATCGCTCCGCTAGAATAGCTTATGATCAAGGAACATTAGAAATCATGACTCCTTTACCTGAACATGAATATTATAAAGAAAGAATTAGCGATACGATTAAGGATGCTGCTGATATATTAGAGTTAGACTTTGAATGTTTGGGATCAACCACATGGAAAAGAGAAATTAAACAAGCAGGGGTTGAACCGGATAACTGTTTCTATTTCCAAAACGAACCCTTAATTAGAGGAAAACTAACTTTTGACTTGAATCAAGATCCTCCTCCTGATCTAGCATTGGAAATTGATTTAACCAGTAAATCCTTAGATCGCTTTCCAATTTATCTTCGCTTAGGAGTCCCTGAAATATGGTGTTATGATTCAGGAAACCTAAAAATTTACCAATTAGAAGGAGGGGTTTACACCGAAACAGAAAATAGTATAATTTTTCCTACTCTCAACATTCAAGAAATTCCCACCCTAATCGAATCATACCGAAAGTTAGGAAGACGTGCTTTCCGAAAAGCGATTAGAGAATGGGTAAAAAAACAAATATAGTATAAAAGATTGATGATTTTATACTAACTATAGTTTATGTCTTTTTCTCAATTTCAACTAAACGATAAAATTCAACATCATTAATGTTTTTGATAGAATAGATAAATTTTTCTTTGTATCCTTTACTTTCTAAAATTTCTCCATCTTTACCTTTCGGTTTATTAGCATCAGGATCACCACTCAGAAGATAAAGACAATTGGTGTTAAGTTCTTCTATATTGTTTATGTCTTGTATTTTCCATCTTCCCATATCTAACTTACTCTCCACAATATCCACCCCATATTGATGATATTGACTAGGAGGCATTTTTGTAAAGAATGGAATCAAAATATAAGCATAAGTTCCATAAACATTACTACTGTAGGTAATACATTCATAAGAAGTTTTATCTGCATAGCTAATGGTTTCCCCTAGAGTTGATAACCAAACATCTGTATGCCAACGAGGGTACTCAAACACATATCTCTGACAGTAAATAACTAAATTAGCAAACATCACTGCTATTAGCAAAAATGTAATAATTTGCTTCCAAATACCTTTAAAAAAGTCAGTCATCTCACCAACAGCATAACCTGAAATTATGGCAAATAATGGAGTGCCGACTAATGTTCTAACAGCACTATCTGGAGAGATAAAAGCAGCAGGAATAGGATAAAGGACTAACCACCAATATAACATCCATTTAGAAGATGTTTTTTCTTTAATTAGAAGTAATAACCCTAGCAAAAGTAAGGGGATTTGAAACGCATACAGTCCTCCCATATTATTAATTTTATGACGGGGACTGGGATCACCTCTAAAAAATAAAAAATCAGGATTAAAATAAGAGAAATAATCACTAATTATTTTGTTAAAATCTGTTTGAATTCCTACTGTATTTGCTCTCGCCATTCCTTCGGGAGATAATTGATAAATCAGTTGAGGAATAAACAGAATGGAAAAGGCAATAAAACCCCAAACTGTATAATATTTGTTTTTCCAAAGATGTTCCCAGTATATAATAGCTAATCCCACCATAAATAAGGGAATGAAAACTCTGGCAGAATTGTAAGTGTAGATACTAATGGCGAATAAAGCACTGGAAACAATTAACCATTTTGGCTGTTTAAAACTTTTGAAAAATAAGAATAAACTTAAACAAAATAAGCAGGGAACTAAAATCGCTCTAAACGTGACACGACTAAAATGAATATGCCAAGGTAATATAGCTAAAAATAAAGCAGATAATAGACCAATTTTTTGATTAAAAATTTCTTTAGCTAAATGATAGACAATGAAAACTGTCAAAGTTCCAATGACAGCAGAGGTAATTCTTGCCCCAAAAGGGTTTAATCCAAATATTTTAATAAAAGGAACCATGAGGTACATATAGAGTCCTTCACGGTAATCATTCGCTGATTTAAAATACCAGGGGAGAAACTCTCCATATTGATCTTTTAAGGTATGGAGAATTGAATAAGCATCGTAAGCATTAGATGCTTCATCGGTAAAAAACCCATTAGGAATAGTCCCTAGAAAGATGACTCTTAATAGGAAGGTTAGAATTAAAATAATAACCAGAAAGAAACCAGGAGATTTTTTAAGTATTAGCATTCGTTAAACAAATATTTTTTAAGAATTTGAGTTACAAAAAGGGGGGTTATGATGTTATTTTAAAATTCTTCTCCCTTGACATCGTTCTTCGACAACTTCTGGTAGATCAAATTCAGCCATAATAGAATATTCGTAAGGAGGATGAAAATAGGATGTGTATAAAAAGGGATGGGGTGCTTTTCCAACGATACATACTTTTTCGCCATCTTTAATGCTTCTAAGCATATCCTGGTCGATGATATCGGTTCTTTGCACTTGTTCATCAAAAGAAGCAAATTCAGGGATAGTAAAAAAGTAGCGAGTTTTTGTGATGAAAATGACCATAAATACGGCAGCAACTAAACCCAAATTTCTAGGATTAATAAACTTTTGAGAGGGTTTTTGCTGAACGAGACGACAGGTTAAATAACAGTTGAAACTAACAAAAACCATCATCCAATACATATAGTATCTGAGTTCATAAGCTTGGGGTAATAAGGGGGTAAATAGGGTCATTAAACCCATAATAATTGCAGCCACCCTAGCCTCAATATCAAAGTTTTTCCAACATAAATAAGTGAATAGTAAGAGGTTAAAGATAACATAACCCCCAAAATATCCCCCTAAACCAAATCTTTCTTCATCCCATGAGATAAAGTCCATCCCTAACGTCCAAGGCCAAGGTCTTCTACTATCAAAAGCATCAATTTCTAACACCGACCTTCCCCAACGCAAATGACGGGGAAGTTTCTTAAGATTTTCGTGCATAAAGCTAGGAGCAGCTTCATTATGATTGAGAACAATTCCCGCAATTTCTACTTTAACAGGATAAAATGGGTTAGCATAAGTAACGATGTTTTTAATCGGTGTAATGAAGATAATAATGCTTGCTAAACAACAGAGTAATAAGGTTTTTGATACTTGAATGAATTTGTCTTGATTGTTGGTGTAAGCGTTCCAAGTTTGAAGAATGATTTTCAGTAAAACAAAACACAAAATCACGAAAACCACAGGAATTAACTGAAATTTCATATTAGCTGCCATCGCTGCTGAAATGAAAATAATGATTCCAGTTTGTTTATTAAATTTAGCTTTATTAGTATATAAAAAGTAAGTGGTGAGTACGAGTATAGAAATACAAACATTACCAGGTAAATCAATGTAGCTTCTCGCTGCGTGCATATGAACCATTGGTATCGCTAACAAAGAAAGAGAAGCTAAATAAAAAGGTAATTTGACGTAAAATTTGAGATAAGCAATAAAAGCTAATAAGCTAAAATAGCACAATAAATTTGTGGCTTCTGGTCGTTGAAAAATAGTCCAAAAGAAACCTTGTAACCAGTTAGCCAGTAAAGGAAATCCTTGAAAACGATGCTCAATATTCTTTTCAAATGTAAATTGTTCTGGAGAAATAATGCCCCAAATTCTAGCAGCGAAAGGAATATGATACATAAAGGCATCACCGCCATAATTAGCATCAAAAAAGCTAATTAAAAAGATAGAGGTTAAAACTAATGCCGATAATACAGTTAAAACTGGTTTTATCTTAACTAACGATAAAATTGATATTAACCGATTGGCTACTTGATTAACAGTAGTTAAACGATTATTAAGCTGTAAGTCAACGGTCTTTAAATAGTTAAAACTAAGGAGAACAATTCCTAAAATCCCTAAACAAATTCTCAGGGTTCTTAATGGAGTAGCAGCAATATAACCTAAATAACCAACCATTCCCAACATAAGGGTAACAGCAATACAACTAATTCCCCAAATTAACAAAGGTTGATTGGTCAACTTATAAAGACTAGGAAAATTTTTCAAGCTAGAATGATTGGTGTAGGAAAGAAACACAAATCCTGATAAAAAGAGTCCTAGAAAAAAACTAATGAGTGGGATTAGCATAATGTTAAATTAATTTTTAATGATGGCAATAAGAGCATCTTAGAAGTAGAGATTGGTATCGGTATTTTTAAAGTCTGTAATTTCAGTAATTTTTGCTCCTTGGACTGAAAGGGTATCATCAAAGGTGTCGTTAAGAAAATCAAAATAAAGATCGATTTTTGCGGTTTCTGACAGATGAATTACCCAATCCCGATAACTCGAAGCGAGTAAATTGCTATAAGCATGGTAACGGAAGATAGGTTTTTCGCCTATTTTAACCCCACAGGTTAAGTCATTATTCGTTCCTTCTGCTGTGAAAATAACATCAATTAAGTAACGTCCTCTATCCAAAATCAAAGGGGTTTTTAAGCCAATAGAACCCTTTTCTTTCTTTTGAAAATCCGATGCGTCTAACGTAGTTATTTCCTGAAATCCAAATGGAGGATTATAAGGAACTTCTGATAAACGTTCTTGATGAATATAAAGATTATTTCTAATACCCACCCCTGGAGGATAATCTTGGGCATTTTCGATGGTTTGATAGGTATTCAAATCAATAGAAATATATCCTTTTTCGAGTAAGAAATCTAAACAGCGTGTATCTTCTGGTTGAGTTTCTAAAATAAGATGGGGTTTAGCGGATTCAATGGTTTTAGCCATTCCTTTAATCGCATCAAACTCAGCCCCTTCGATGTCCATTTTTACTAAATTAGGAACTAATTTAGTATGGTTAACAAAATCGTCTAAAGCAATAGTTGAAACTTCATAACCTTGAGTTCCCGTCGATTGTTCTGCGTAGATACTATCGTTAAGATGACTCCCTAAATAAATAGGAACTTTACTGTAGGATTTATAGTAAACAGCAGCATGAAATAACTGCACATTACTACACCCACTGAGGACAATATTACGCTGACATTTATCCACGATTCGAGGACTTGCTTCAAAGGAACAAACCACTCCTTTTGGCCCCACCATCCGGGACATAACAGTCGTTAAACCGCCGAAGTTTGCCCCCACATCAAAAACCACATCTCCAGGACGACATAAGTCTCTTAAGGCTAATTGTACAGGGGGTTCCCAAAAGTTGCCTTGATACCAAGGAGAAATGCCATAGAGACGGACTTCTTCCAGCTTTTGATTGAGTCCTAATTGTTGATCAATTTCTGGAGCTAACCCTTTACTTAATTTGGCTTTTAACCATTCTTTCAGTTGTTTCATGATTCAATTTTCTCCACTTTAGTTAACCATAAAAATGCGTGTTGTTCGTGACGATTATCGTTGAAAATTCGATAATCTGGTTTTATTCCTAAACTCTTTTCTTCATCCCAGGTGGCTAAATGTTCTTGTTGGATTTGGTTGGTTAAATTACGGGTTTGTAGCACTTTTCCTAAAGGAGAAAATCGAGATAGTTTAGGCATCCAATCTAAAGAACGATAAGCTTGTAATAAGGTTTCAATGCCTTTGAAATACTGTAAAACTTTTGATTGGGGATTAATTTCTTTAAGGTATAAACTGAGATTGTAAGCATACTCTAAATCGCTACTGGTATGACCACAATAGGATTTACGATAAGCTAGGGATAGGTAAATTAATTGTTCTAATTCCTCCACACTGCGATGAGCAAAAGCATAACGAACCCCGGCTAAACTGCGATGAACATACCAAGCTCTCATATCTTCAATTTCAGCCGCCGGACTTTGGGTCGTTCTTTCGTCGGGATAATTCCAGAAAACCCCTAACGTTCTATCAATAACTTTACTCTTAATATGGGGTAATACTCGACTCTTAAATTCCGTATCTCCTGCTCCTCGAAACGTACCGTCGTAGTAACCAAAACGGTCATGAATTGAGCGACGGTATAAGGCACCTACCCAAGATAAATAACAGGTTTCTAGGTAAACTAAATCCTGTTGATAGGGGGTACGATTATAAGGCATAATATCGTTAACCCAGTTGCCTTTTTTATCCACATTGGTCACTAAACTATGACCAATAACCCAATCAATTTCTGGGCTTTTATCTAACTCATTGGCTAAGGTTTCTAAGGCATCCGGTAAGATGGTTTCATCCACACCTAAAAAGGATAAATAAGGGGATCTGGCTAAAGAAATACCTCGATTCCAAGCCGTTTGAATGGTTTCTCTGGCTTGGGAACGGACGTATAAAATAGGCAAATTTAAGTTAGGCGCAAGTTGTTTAAACACCTCGTATTCATCCCCAGGAGAACCACTATCTACCAGAATAATTTCCCCATCCCCTGAGTGCATCACCGTTTGATGTTGTAGGGTTTTCAGGAATAACGGAAGTTTCTCTGCCGCATTGTACAAAGAAACGATGATACTAACCCGATATTCAGACTTGTCCCGACGATCATCAACAATTTCGTAGTCCCATTCTGAGTTGTTTAAATTGTCTTGACGAGCTTTTTCGATGAAATCGTAACATCTTTCTTCCCGTTGCCCTGTTTTGCCGTACATGGCATCGACGACCTCAGCCTCACGGGTAAAGCCTTTTTCTTGCAACACTCTAAGCACATAGGGCAGATCCCCAAAGCGATCGCCATTTAACAGTCTTAAACCCCGTAGCTTATAAGTAGCAGAGACTAACTCATTACCCCGCAATTCTTCTAAACGAGCAATTTCTCGCCAGGCCCGAACTCGGTCGATACGATAGCCATTTTTGAGCTTATCACGCCATCCTTGTTCCCCTGACCCAAATGCTGAAGCCAGTTTCCAGCATTCTTTGACTTTGTTGCCTAAATCTTTTTGATTCAATTCTGAGGCATTGAAAGTGTATTTATAGCGTTCAAATAATTGAGGGGACTTCAAAATTTGGGCGGTTTTTGTTTCTTCGAGGGGTCGTTTCAGTTTCTCTTTTGTTTCCGATAAGGTCTTTTTTAGTTGTTTATAAGTGGGTTTAATTTGGGCTTTAATCTGCTTTTTCGCTGTTTTAACCCCAGGAAGTTTCGATAAACTAAACCCAGTTTGACAAGATTCCCAATAAGAAAATAACTGACTGTACCATTGGGCTAATTCTTCTTGAGTTTCTTGATGAGAACCAGTCGAACAATTATAGATATCTTCTAAATTGGGATCGGTTACTTCTAAATTTGCTTGTGATAACTGATGAACTAAATGTTGCCGATAGTCTTCATAGTTATCTAAAATATTTTGAATATCAGGAAGACAAGCATAAATATCATCAATATCAATGGTAATAAAAGGAACCTCTGGAAAGGTTTCTTCGAGAAAACGACAAACCCCTGCCCCGCTTCCAACGGCAGTGGGACAACCTGAAAAGAGAGATTCTAAAGCGACTAAATTTAACGTATCGTAGCGAGAGGGTAAGACAGTTAACGATTTACTAGCAAACAATTCTGTTAACTCTTCCCGTTTCATGGGAGGACACATCACCAAATTACTCTGACGATGCTGCATCATTTGTTGTAGATAAGCTTGAGAGGATTTTGTATTGTTATAGTTATAGCTATGGGGTCCAATAATTTGCGCTTGACTGTAGCTAGTTTCCGGCAACCACCACACTAAATCAATAAAAATATCGGGTCCTTTCCGTTTTTCTGTTCGTCCAATAAAGTTAACGCTAGGGGACTGAACCGATGATAAACATTGAGTCGGTCGAGGGAGATCGAAAAAATGAAGAGGATTATAATAATAACTGTCAAATTCTGCAATATCTTCTCGCCATTCATCCAGATAGCTTTTACTAATTCCATAGCGAATATCTACCACTTTGTACTGCATTTTTTCTTGCAGATCAAGGGGAATATTAGCCTGTCCCCAGTCAAACCAATCTAAACGTAGGGTTTTCGATATTTTGCCGTGCATTGATAAAGCAATACGGTCAAATGTGACCCCATATTGTTTTAAAGCCGGTCGTAAAAAGATGCCCCATTGTTCATAGTCTGGAACATCAATAATGTCAAATTGCTGCTGTTCTGCCGAGGCTGCAATATTACTGGCCATGGCAAAAGCCCGTTCTACCCATTTAGGAGGAGTCACTTCAAAAAAGTTTTTAAAGTCACTAATTAAAAATTGCTCTTTGTAGGGAATAGCCGTCGCATTGTTGGGTCTAGGGGTATTTAAGGGTTCTTTTTCAGCAATATAATAGAATTCAATTTGAGGATTTTTTTTAATAATACTGCGATAAAAGGTTTGACCACCGCCAACCTTACTAAATAAATCGAAATCAGCAATAAGGACTTTCATAAGATACTAATTAATCACTCTTTTCTAGTTTTGCCTTGCTTGATAGAATCAATTAATTCCTGGGTTAAGGCTAATGATGGCATTCGTAAAATATTAGTCACAACTTGAGTATTTGTCAACTTGTTTGATGGTAAGTCAGTAAGTTTAATGGTTAACCTCATATTAGTTTACGAGAACTAATCTAACATTGTGGGGTTTTTGTCATCAAAAATACAGTCTAAATTGAATATCAATGCTGTTGCTGACGTTGACTGATTCCCAAAAGTTCCCTGAGAACTTCAGTTATTAATTTTCTAGTTTCTCAGTTTCTTCGTTATTGCTGTTATCCTGTATAAAAGTTAACTATGGATTCTCTTCTTAGCAATGGTTAAAAAAGAGACAGGAAAGAAATCAATTAAATCTCTAATTATGCAATTTATTCATCTCTTCAAAGATGATAACTTCATGGTGGTTATTCATCGGGTTGAAAATATTGTTTCTAAAGTCTTGGCCATCGCTTTAGTTATTGTTATTGGTTTTGCTTTATTTGATTTAAGTTTAGTATTAATAAAAGATTTGTTTACCCCTGAACCCGTTGGATTTTTTCACAAGACTTTGTTAGAGGTTTTTGGATTATTTCTTAATATACTAATTGCTTTAGAACTATTAGAAAATGTTACCGCTTATCTAAGAAAACATATTGTTCAAGTGGAGTTAGTTGTAGTAACAGCCCTAATTGCTGTCGCTAGAAAAATTATTATTTTTGATCCCATAAAATTTCAAAAAAATGATTTAATTGCCCTAGCTTTTGCCTGTCTTGCCCTAGCTGGAAGTTATGCCCTGATTCGCTATATTAATCAAACATCAGATTAAAAAAATTGAACCAAAACAGTATTGTGTGACTTTTGTCAAGTTTATTTTTGAAGTTGCTTGTCATTTGAGTAATAACTTTTGGTCGGCTATGATAGTCTAGTTAAACACTAAAGGATTAGTATTATTACTCACAGAAGTATAAAATATAATTTGAATTACTGCTGAGAAAACGAAGACAACCGACAAAGGGTCATCCCTAATAATCACCAAAAGTAGGGGGCGTTATGAACCGCTTCAGTCCTCTCCCCTTCCTAAATTCAGGGTTTTTAGCCCTTATGATGAAGAAATTATAAAACAGTCTAAGCCCTCGAAGCAAGTCAGAATCAGAGCTACAACAAGATTACTGCTAGATTTGTCCCTAACTATTAACTTTCATTAACCATGAGATTAGAAAATATCATCGCGATTTATATTGTCAAAAGGGCCAAGGTTCTCTATTGTTTATATAGAAGGTTGATAAGTTAGCTACTCCCGTGCAAATTTTTCCCCTAGTGTTTAGCACTAGAAGCGTCAAGTTTCACGCAAGGTTAGATAATCAAAGCGATTAGGTAAATGTATCTATTTGCTCAAAGATTGTCGAGTCTGAGAACAATTTTTCTCAATGAAAAATTTTAGTAGCTTCTCATTAATAAAGTTTAGTTTTGGCCTTAAAAGCGAGGATAGTTAACAATGCCAATTGCCGTTGGAATGATCGAAACAAAGGGTTTTCCTGCTGTAGTAGAAGCAGCGGATGCAATGGTAAAAGCAGCCCGTGTCACCTTAGTGGGTTACGAAAAAATTGGAAGCGGTCGTGTTACGGTCATTGTGCGGGGTGATGTTTCAGAAGTGCAAGCGTCAGTCTCTGCGGGTATCGATGCCGCTAACCGAGTTAATGGGGGAGAAGTTCTGTCTACCCACATTATCGCCCGTCCCCACGAGAACCTCGAGTACGTTCTACCCATTCGCTACACCGAGGAAGTAGAACAATTTAGAGCCTATTAACCGTTGATTCCCATATAAACGGTTAATTATCCCATTACTCATTAATTATAGGAGAAAAAACTCATGTCAATTGCAGTTGGAATGGTAGAAACCCTCGGTTTTCCCGCCGTTGTTGAAGCAGCAGACGCAATGGTAAAGGCAGCCCGTGTTACCTTAGTCGGCTACGAAAAAATCGGAAGTGGTCGTGTGACCGTTATTGTTCGGGGAGACGTTTCTGAAGTGCAAGCCTCTGTTGCTGCGGGTATCGATAACGCAGGGCGTGTTAATGGGGGACAAGTATTATCTACCCACATCATCGCTAGACCCCACGAAAACCTCGAATACGTCCTACCCATTCGCTACACCGAAGCAGTCGAACAATTCCGTGAAAGTGTAAATCCTCCCCTACGACGCGTATAATTAATCATTTCCCAACATAATGCAAATTGCCAAAGTTCGAGGTACCGTCGTCAGTACCCACAAAACCCGCAGTTTAATAGGTAAGCTCTTGTTACTTCAGTTTATGGATGCTCAAGGGCAACCCCTTCCCAAATATGAGGTGGCAGGGGATCTCGTTGGTGCCGGGATTAATGAATGGGTATTAGTCACAAGAGGCAGTGCTGCTCGCATTGACGATGGTATGGAACATCGTCCCCTAGATGCGTTAGTCGTGGGAATTATTGATACGGTTACGGTGGAAAATAATCGATTGTATAGCAAAAAAGACGAAGAAAGAGGGTAACCCTTCTGTAAACGTTTGCTAATAACTGATACTAAATTATTAAAGAGGAGGACGAAAATTGTCATGGTAGTCCGCAAAAGGGCGGCACCCCCGACACCTTGGTCACAAACCCTCGCAGAACCCCAAATCGATGATAGTGCCTTCGTACATTCCTTTTCCAACCTGATCGGTGATGTTCAAGTGGGAGCCAATGTTTTAATTGCGCCAGGAACATCCATCAGGGCTGACGAAGGAACCCCTTTTTATATTGGTGAAGGAACGAACATCCAAGATGGCGTTGTCATTCATGGACTAGAAAAAGGGCGGGTTGTGGGAGATGATGGCCAAGAATATTCCGTTTGGATCGGAAAAGAAGCCTGTATTACCCACATGGCTTTGATTCACGGGCCAGCTTACATCGGGGATGACTGTTTTATTGGGTTTCGCTCAACGGTATTTAACGCCAGAGTCGGCCAAGGCTGTATTGTGATGATGCACGCCTTAATTCAAGACGTAGAAATTCCCCCAGGAAAATACGTTCCCTCTGGTGCTGTCATTACCAACCAACAACAAGCCGATCGCCTTCCTGAAGTAACAGAAAGCGATCGCCACTTTGCCCATCATGTGGTGGAAGTGAATGAAGCCTTACGGGTAGGGTATCAATGTGCTGAAAACAATGCCTGTATTACCCCCATTCGTCAACAGTTAGACAAGTCTATAAAAGACATTAATCAGACTGATTATAGAAATTCGGTGACCAGTATGAGTTTAAGTTCAGACATAGTAGCTCAAGTGCGCTCTTTGCTGTCCCAAGGATATTCCATTGGGGCAGAATATGCTAATAAGCGTCGTTTTAAAACAAAATCTTGGTTGACTGGTGGCACCTTTGAGGGTCGCGCCGATCAAGTATTAGGAGACTTAGACGCCTTCCTCCAAGAGCATCGAGGAGAATACGTTCGCCTTTTAGGGGTGGATACAGCAGCGAAACGCCGCGTTCTCGAAGTAATTGTCCAACGGCCAGAAGATACCCCCGGAGAACCTAGTCGCTTGACCACCACCAAGAGTAAGGTGAATAGTAGCCCTGTAAAAAGTGCCAGTAATGGCAATGGGCAAGTAGGGAGTGATATCGCCTCTCAAGTTCGTGCTTTGCTCCATCAAGGCTTGACAGTTAGCACAGAATATGCTACAACTCGTCGTTTCAAAACAAAATCTTGGTTAACCGGTCCGTCTTTTGAGAGCAAACGGGACACTGAGGTGATCAACGAATTACAGCGGGTTTTAGCCGAACACCAAGGAGAATATGTTCGCCTAATCGGGGTTGACCCCAATGCCAAACGTCGGGTGTCTCAAACCATTATCCAACGTCCAGGAGAAGCCGGTACGGTTCAAAGTAATAGCCGAGTCGCCTCTCCCAGAGCCGCCAAAAGAGGCGCAGTGGCCAGTGAGGGTTTAACTCCTGAAGCGATCGCCCAAGTTCGTTCTCTACTCTCCCAAGGCTACAAAATCGGCACAGAACACGCCGATAAACGTCGTTTCCGCACCAAGTCTTGGCAAAGTTGCTCTCCTATCGATAGCACCCGTGAAGCGGAAGTTATCGCAGCGTTAGAGGGTTGTTTAGCCGAACACGCAGGGGAGTACGTTCGTTTAATTGGTATCGATACCCAAGCCAAAAGACGGGTAGCAGAAACCATTATTCAACGGCCTGGCCAAAGCAACAGTAATGGCACCAGAACAGCTACGGCCACCGCATCTGCACCCAGTGCAACTCGGAGTTATTCTAGCAGTAGCAATGGTAATGGCCGCGTCGCCACTAGCAGTTTAACCGCCGAAGCCGTTGCCCAAGTCCGTTCTTTACTGAACCAAGGGTATAAAATTGGCACAGAACACGCCGATAAGCGCCGTTTCCGTACCAAGTCTTGGCAAAGTTGCTCTCCTATCGATAGCACCTATGAAAACGAGGTGATTGCAGCTTTAGAGGGCTGTTTAGCAGAACATCAAGGGGAATATGTCCGCTTGATCGGCATTGATACTCAAGCTAAACGACGGGTTTTAGAAACCATTATCCAACGTCCATAATGATTTGCAGAAGGGGTGAGGGAACTTACCCCTTCTCACTACGAGATATAAAGTGATGCCTTTACCCCTTATTCAACCACCCAGTCGATCAGAGGTTTCGATTGTTGGTGAGGTTATTATCCATGAGGGTGCGGTTGTCGCACCTGGAACGATTTTACAAGCTGCCCCTAATTGTCGTATTGTTATACACTCGGGGGCTTGTATTGGCATGGGAACCTTAATTAATGCCTATAAAGGAGATATCGAAATTGAATCCGGTGCCATGTTAGGGGCGGGCGTTTTGATTGTTGGTCATAGTAAAATTGGTCAAAATGTTTGTCTGGGTTCTTGTACAACGGTGATTAATACGTCTATTGAGTCAGGAACCACCATCGAAGCTGGATCATTAGTTGGGGATAGCTCTCGTCAGTCCTCAGAACCAGAAACCGAGTCTCCCAAACAAATTAAAGCCGATCATAATGGTTCTTCAGAAAATGGTCATTTAATTGCCAATAATCATCCAAAAAATTCTCAATCTAATCAAACTAAAACTGAGAATAACAAACCTGCATTTGTAGAAGAAATGGAAGATTTGTGGGCAGATCCTGAACCCAAAATAGAAAAAGTCCCTGAAATTCCTGAAATTCCGACTAAACCGAATACTTCTACAGATAATCAAAATGCCCCTGTAGTGGGACAAGTTTATATTAATCAATTATTATGTACGTTGTTTCCGAATCGCCAAGCATTTGACCAGTCTCAAAATAATTCTACTCAACAAGATTCTGCATAAGTAAACTTTAATAAGTTATTGTGTTTTCATAAAAATCAACCCTGCGCCTAACCCACCCTACAAGTCTTATTTACTTAGATAAAGTGGGCAATGCCCACCCTACAATGCTAATTTAACCAAAAAATACGTCTTTGTGTGGGGTGTAAACGGGGACTTTGTTCTTGCATGACTTTCTCAACTTTATGGGGGTCAAAATTATGGCGAAAATCATCCCTTAATTGAGACACTCGTTTTTCTGTTTCTTCTACTTCGACTCTAATCTCTTTTAACTGCGCTTGTTGTGACCATTGATAGGGAATTAACTTAAATAAAGTAAACAGTGCAATGATCGATAAAACCCCGTTAACAGCCAATTTTATCGTAATTTCTGTGGCGACCCATTGATGTTCTGGGTGAGTCGTAGAAACGGGTTGACGACGAGAACGACGTTGTCTAGACATGGACATAAATTAAACAGATAACTTATCTATAATAATCCATCCATCCCAAACAAAAACTTAAAAAAATTGTTTCTGTTGGGATGAATTGGTATCTGTTTTATTAAACGAAACCTTTACTTATAAAGTTCCGTGGATAAGCGAAAGGCAAGAACGCCAGGAATTAAAGCAATGACTAAAGCAACTAACACTTGGGTATCAGACATGAACAGTAATCTCCTAGAATATGACGGATTTATCCATTACTTTGCATCATCATTGACCGTTTGTGAAACATCTTGTTACAAAGATTTAACTTTCTTCCCTAGATGCCTTCTTTGCGGGCCAAAAGAACGGGACAATTAGCATTCACCCTAACATAATCGGATAAAGAGGTTCCCAAAAGACGATCTAAGTCCGGTAACGCTTTAGCAACAGAAGGACGGCGATCCGGTGATCCCAGTAACAATAGGTCCACGTTGTATTCATCTGCTAACCTACAGACTTGTTCCCCTGGCCGGCCCCCTGTGACCGCGCAACGATAGGAAACCCCCATGCGCTTCACTTTGGTTGCCGCTTCGGAGACAATGGGGTTATTCTCCATCTCTGCTTTGGATAAGGGTAGCAGTTCTGGTTTAATGTCAGGGTTAACCCTTGCCAAGATTAATTCTGCTTCTGGATAGTCCCGTAATAAATACAAGGCTAAATCTAGGGCATATTGTGCCGCAGGAGACTTATCTAGGGCAACCATCACCCGTTTAATCTTTTTGACATAGACATCATCTTTCACTAACAACATGGGGTGGTTGGTGAGTTGGAAGACGTATTGACTGACGGATTTTTCTAAAATGGCTTCGAGGCGTTTAAGTCCCCGTGACCCCATAATGATTAAATCTGCGTTGATCTCATCGGCCACTTGACACACGGTGTCTTTGGGGTCCCCTTGACGTAGCATGGTGGAGACGTGGGTGGGATCAAGTTTGAGGTTATCGAGGATACCTGCAATCAGTTTTCCCCCTTCTTCCCATTTGGATGCGATCGCATCGGTGGTAATTTGGGGAGGGACGACGTGAAGAATGTTGAGGGATGCTTTTTTGATGGCGGGAAGATCCATCAACACTTTGAGCATTTCTTGGGTTGTTGCGGTTCCTGAGTCAGCGTATAAGATTTTTTCCAGCATGAATTGAAACTCAATTATTAACCGTGATTAGCTGTCTATAGTTATCAGAATACTGCGATTTTTTCCCGTTATATTTAACAATTTATTAAGCCGTTATGGTCTCTGATAAGTCTACCCCGCTTAAGTTAGTTTGTTCTAGATTTGTTCCCATCAAATTGGCCCCGCGTAAGTTAGCCCCTTGTAGGTTGACTCCGTCTAGGTTGGCATAACTCAAGTTAGCATAACTCAAGTTTGCCCCTTGTAAACTTGCTCCTTGTAGGTTAGCTTGGGTTAAATTAACCCATCTTAAATCTAAGCGATCGCCTTTAATTTGTTGCAGATTGGCATGGCATAAATAACTATGATATAAGTGACCTTGAATGAGTTGCGCTTGAAATAAATTTGCCCGATAAAAATATGCCCCTTGTAATTCTGCTTCGTATAAGCAAGCTTGGGAAAGATCCGCTTCACAAAAATTTGTGTCTCGTCCACAAGCTTCACTTAAATTGGTACGATTGAGTTTAGCACGACTAAAATCAGCTTCTTGTATTTGACTATTTCTTAGGGAGGTGGCAATTAAATTGGCTTCCCATAAATGGGCGTGCATTAGGTTGATTTGACGTAAATTTGCTCCAATTAAGTTGGCTTTTTTGAGGTTGGCATAACTGAGATTAGCTAACATTAAATTGGACTGGGAAAGATTGACTTTTTCTAAATTGGATTGGGAAAGATTAACTTTTTCTAAATTAGCTTTACTGAGATTAACTCCAGATAAATGAGCTTGTTTGAAATTTTTACCAGTTAAATCAATTTCTTGTAAGTCTGGACTGATTTGAGGGTTGTTTTTGCGCCAAATTATCCATGTTTTTTCTTTTTTTAAGAGAGCTAAATGTTCTTGATTAGCCATAACTATATTTGCTGTTCAACTTTTCTTTATTAAGAGTTTAGCAAATTATGGGGACGGTTTAGGTTTTGGGATGAATTAAAATATACATCTTAAGGTTAAAGAACTATGCTAGTATAGACAAAATTAAACTTAAACTTACTATAACTTGAGGAGAATAAATAATAGTTATGTACAGTGTTGCTAAATGGTCAGTGGAAGATTATCACAAAATGATTGAGGCGGGAATTTTAAGCGATCGCCCCGTTGAATTAATAGCAGGAGACATACTAGAAATGAGTCCAGAAAGTCCTTTCCATCACTATCTTAATATTAGTATTGTTGAGTATCTACGCTCACTGTTAGGAACACAAGCTGTTATTAGTGAGGGACATCCCATTACTTTAATGGACTCAGAACCAGAACCCGATATTGCGATTGTTCGCTCTCCTTTCTCATTATATCTGAATCATCATCCTTATCCGGAAGATATTTATTGGTTAATTGAGATTTCTAATACCAGTTTAAGCAAAGATTTAGGCATTAAAAAAACGATTTATGCCAGTGCTAATATACAAGAATACTCGGTAATTAACCTCAATTCAAAAACTTTAAAAGTCTTTCAAAGTCCTCAAAATAATGATTATACAATCCAAAAAGACTATAAAAGTGGTTTTATATCTCCCTTATCTTTTCCTGAAATAAATATTTCAGTCGATAATCTTTTGGGAAAGTAATGAATAGAAAACAACCAAGTTATTATAATCATAATGGATTTTTAATGCCTATGGGTTTTCCCATTGAAGGGTTTACTTCTGCACTACAATATCAAGCGCAACCTTCCGATATTTTTCTCGTAACCTATCCTAAATGTGGTACAACTTGGACACAATATATTCTTTGGTTAATGCAGCATCAAGGGGAAGCTTTATCCCCATCAGAAAAATTAGAAACTTATATCCCTCATTTAGAAGAAGTGGGAAAAAAAACTATAGAAAATTTGCCTAAACCAAGAGTCATTAAAACTCATTTACCTTATCAATTAATACCTTATCATCCACAAGCAAAATATATTTACGTTGCTAGAAATCCTTTTGATTGTGTGGGTTCATTTTATCATCATACTAGAGGATTTATTAAACATTATGACTTTGCTGATGGAACGTTTGATGACTTTTTTGAATGCTTTATCACTGGAAAAGTTGATTTTGGAGATTATTTTGATCATTTAGTTTCTTGGTATGACCATAAAGAGGATGAAAATGTTTTGTTTTTTACCTACGAAACCATGAAAGTTAATCTTAAAATGATAATTATAGAAATAGCTAATTTTTTAGGAGGAGATCATTTACACTGTATAGAAAATGAGCAAATTTTAAACAAAATTATTGATAATAGTAGCTTAGAAAATATGAAAAAAGATCAACAACGTTGGTCTAGTAAACGTCCTGAAAATATGCCTTCTTTTGTCCGTAAAGGAGAGGTGGGTGACTGGAAAAATTATTTATCTTCTGAACAAAAGCAAAGATTAACAGAAAAGTTTATGATGAGAACATCGGGAAACGAGTTAAAAAATCTTTGGTTAGATCAAGGGATTTTTTAAATCAGGTATTGGTTTATCTGGATACATCAAAGAATAAATAATAATAAAGATAAATGAAGCAACACATACTATCATTAATAGTCTATTGATTTGAGTAAAAATTATAAGTTTTGTTTCGTTTTCAGAAGCTTGTTTGTTACCTTTTTCTCCTGTATTCATGTCATCAATGTAAAACCTGATTCCTAAAATTCCACCAAACCAACCTAAAATAGTAAAAAAATAGTTAATGGAGATCATTGAAATTTGATAAATTAATAATAATTGAAAACTCCTGCATAGCTTATTCTACAATATTAAATAGCCCAAAAAGAAGATTCCAGATATTGCTACAAATTGTTACTTTATTTTAACTACCAAAAGGTTGTGTAATTATGCTTTGGCCTTATAAAACCCCTGGTATTCCTGACGATCTGTTTGACCGTTTACCAGGTATTCCCCTCAGTAAACGAGAAGTCCGTTTACTGCTCATTTCTGCCTTACGATTAAAACAAGATTCCGTGGTGTGGGATATTGGTGCCGGAACCGGAACCATCCCCGTAGAAGTGGGTCTATTATGTCCTGAGAGTCAGGTTATTGCTGTTGAACGAGATCAAGATGTGGTTAATCTCATCCGTCGAAACTGCGATCGCTTTGGGGTGCAAAATGTAAAGATTTTTGAAGGAGAAGCACCGGACTGTCTCGACGAACTTAAGCCTTTACCTGATCGCATTTGTCTCGAAGGAGGACGACCCATCAAAGATATTTTAACGGAAGTTTGGCAACGATTAAAGCCCGAAGGACGGCTAGTAGCCACTGCTTCTAACCTAGAAAACCTTTATCTCATTTCAGAGGGCTTAGCAGCCCTGCAAGCGCGGAATATAGAGGTCGTTCAAGGGGGGGTGAACCGTCTTGAAACCAGGGGAATCTATCAAACCCTAGCGGCCGTTGATCCGATTTTTATTCTCAGTGGTGAAAAATTTTAACCTTTTGTATCCTAAGAAAAGAGGCGATGACTAAGAATTCTGGGAAATATATACAATAAAAGGTAAGAAATTTGTTAACCTTTCATAAGGAATCCTTAACGTTTTTGCCTTTTCACTCCTCACCTTAATCCTTTTCTACCGTTATGCCTTGGACTCGAATTATCACGGCCATTATCGCTATTTTCCTCGCCTTAGGGATGTTAATTGTTGGGGGATGGTACTTCACCGTCGGCCTCTGTGTGATTGTCTTCTTAGGACAACTGGAATATTTTCAATTAGTTCGGGCGAAAGGCATCGCCCCGGCTGCTAAAACAACCCTAGTGGTGTCTCAAATACTACTGATCAGTTCTGCGATCGCCCCACCTCTCACGGATGCTTTATTTCCCTTAACGGGGGCGTTAATCTGTTTTTATCTATTATTTCAGCCAAAACTCGCGAGTATTGCTGATATTTCTACCTCAGTTTTAGGACTCTTTTATGGAGGGTATTTACCCAGTTATTGGGTAAGATTACGAGTGGGGTTTGCCCATGCCATTCCCACGGTGAATGTAGCCAGTAGTAATTTACCGTTTATGGGCTATTGGCCGGAATCTTGGACTGAACCGAAGTTATTTCCCCCTGCATTAACGGTTACTTGTTTAGCCTTTGGTTGCATTTGGGCTGCAGATATTGGGGCTTATATTATGGGAAAATGGTTAGGGAAAACGCGCTTATCAGATATCAGCCCGAAAAAGACAGTGGAAGGGGCATTTTTTGGCTTATTAGGAAGTATTATTGTGGGAGAAATTGGGGCTTGGTATTTGGAATGGCCCTATTGGTATGTCACAGGAATGATCTTAGGGGTGTTAATTGGTATTGTTAGTTTATTGGGCGATTTAACCGAGTCAATGATGAAACGAGATGCGGGAGTAAAAGATTCTGGTCAACTGATTCCTGGCCACGGTGGTATTTTAGATCGCACGGATAGCTATGTTTTTACTGCCCCTTTGGTCTATTATTTTGTTACCTTATTTTTACCGTTATTACAATAGCCACAGTAATGACTTAGTGCTTGAGAGGAGATATATTATGAATTTTTATTTTTGATTTTATATGAAATGTTTTAATCCCAATAACTTTTTAACCCCCCTGGCGAGAAATCCCCGATTGAGGAACGAAAATCGAGGGATGAGAGCCAGGACAGAATTTTTGTGATAGACTAAAGACGGCCGTAAGGTATAAACCTGAATTGTAGCCAGACTTGGAATGTATCCATCC
>JASJDN010000091.1 GCA_030065205.1 Crocosphaera sp. | reverse complement strand
ATTCTCTCTTAAAATTAGTTTTTGGATCATCAAAGTCAAATTTTTTATTTATCTATCTTAAAATTTCTATTAGTCCTAAAAATTATCATTTTTTATCTCTGGATTGGGCTTTCAAATTAATTTGTGAGAAATCCGGGTATAGAGGTATCATAAACTTAGTCAATTTTGAGTGAATGGCAGTGACAATTACTAGATTGACTATTAATTATTTTAAACACCATAGAAAAAGGGGGGAAATTCCCCCCTACTTAGCGGTAATTATGGCGAAATAATCTTAAGGTAATGATTAATAAGCCCCGTTATTTTTAGGAAATACGATCACGCCAATGGTTTTGAAAATGATCCATATATCCATTAACCAGTTGCGATAGTTAACGTAGTAAACATCAATTTGAACTCGCTGGGGATAAGGAATATCATTCCGCCCCGAAACTTGCCATAATCCTGTGATTCCAGGACGAATGGTGAGAACTTTCTCAATCTTACTACCATATTTACACAATTCTTCAGGTACCAGGGGTCTAGGCCCTACTACACTCATGTCTCCTTTGAGAACATTCCAAAATTGCGGAAATTCATCTAGACTGGTCAGACGAAGAAATTTTCCAATCCAAGTAATGCGGGGATCTTCTCTGAGTTTGAAGTTATCTTCAAATTCAGCCCGCATCTCTGGGCAATTGGCCATCATGGTTTCTAGAACTTGATCGGCATTCTGAACCATGGTGCGGAATTTAAAACATTTAAACTTTTTGAAGTTTTTTCCCGCTCTTTCTTGGCAATAAAAAATCGGTCCAGGGGAACTGATGGCAATTAAAGTCCCCAAGAGTAGATAAAGAGGGGAGAAAATAATTAGTACCGATAGGGAAAAAACGATATCAAAAGTCCTTTTGACAACTTTATCGTTGAGTATTCCCTTTGAGAGAGGTTTCTGCTCAATTCTTTGAGAAACTAAGGTCGGTAAACCTCTTCTGGTTAAAGCTTGTATGGCTTTAACAGCAATAAATTGGCTATTAGCAGTCATCTTACTCCTTCACATCACATCACACCACACTGATTGTGATCTTAAAGCTAAATGAACCCAATCATAGCAATAGAGATCACATTAATCGAAAATTGGTTATCGAACTGTTTGAGTAAAGTCCTGATAACACTGTTCTAAGAACGTCAGATAAGACGTTTCAAAGACTTTGGGAGTAAATTGCGCCGCTTGGTGACGGCAACTCTCTGGGTTAATTTGATGCTGAAACTCAGAGAAAGTTTCAACCGTGTCTACCAGAGCTTCAGGGGTTTGAGGGAAAAAGAACATCCCTGTCCCTTTATCCTTATTTTGACGAATATCGATTACAGTTTCTAGGGCGCCACCACCTCCATAAGCAATTACTGGGGTTCCACAGGCTTGGGCTTCTACCAAAGCAATACCAAAGTCTTCACAGGCAGCATAGACAAATGCTTTGGCTTGAGTCATATATTGCTCTACCACTTCGTTGTTTTGCGCTCCTAGGACTTTGATATTTGCTTGAGCCATTTGACGAATTTTCGGCAAATCAGGCCCATCACCAATAATAATTAAAGGATAACCTAATTGATTAAAAGCTCGCACGATCAAGGCGATTTTTTTATAACTGACTAATCGAGAGACGGTAAGGTAATAGTCTTGTTTCTGGGGGTTAAAGGAAAATCGCTCGGTATTGACAGGGGGGTAAATCACTTTGGCCTCCCGTCGGTAACAACGCCAAATGCGACGGGCGGTATGATGAGAGTTAGCGATAAAGTAGTCGACACGATTGGCCGAAATCACATCCCACTGTCTGAGGCGATGTAATAAGTACCGAGTTAAAATCCCTGGGATTCCTTTTCCTGCTGAAGAATGATTGAGATAGTCAAAGGTTAGCTCCCAAGCGTAGCGCATGGGAGTGTGACAATAACAGATGTGCAGTTGTTGGGGACTACTTAATATCCCTTTAGCCACAGCATGAGAAGAAGAAAGAATCACATCATACGCTCTTAAATCTAACTGTTCGATGGCTAAGGGTAAAAACGGCAAATATTTCTGCACGCCATTTCGAGCTAAAGGAAAATGTTGTAAGAAGGTATGACCAATAGAACGACCATAGAGATAACTTTCGGGGTTACTGGACTCAAAGTCGATCAGAGCATAAACATCGGCTTCAATATGCTTTAAAATCTCTTTAACAACTAATTCCGATCCCCCCGTTGCTTTAGGGGTCAACCACTCATGGACTAGAGCATACTTCATAGCCTTGTTCAACCGCTTCTGTATTTCCCCCTCATAGTTTTATCATGGTTTCACCAGAATTGTCTGTTACATCTCACAAAGATAATGTTTTTGACGCTCTCCTTACTAGCTAGTAAGGAGATTCATAACGTATCCCTGACGGGATGTTATTATCTTGTTTTCACAAGTTCCCAGGCTCACCACGTTTGCCCGAAAGGGCGTAGTAATATTTCCTTTTATGGTGAGCGAAGCCGAACCATAAACCCTGCCGATTCAGGTGTTGGGCGTAAACTTTCCGAGAGTCCCCCGGTAGGTTTTAAAGTCTTATACTGACCACCAGATTCTATCATATTCACGGCATTTAAAAACAGGAGGTATAATTTATCAAAAAGAGCAAAAACAGATTGTACAGTACAGATGGTGACCACAAAACTTAGAATACAACTGATAGAAGAAGAAACCCAAAAATTAATGGAATGGGTAGAACAGATAGAGCAATCTGGTGAGACTGTCTTTGAAAAAGCTCAAAAGGTAGCCACTCGTTTAGGGGCGCATTATCGTCCTGAAGATGGTTTAACAGAAATTGGTTTTTGGACTCCAGAATTAGAGTGTGATATTATACAACCTAAAAATATTTATTTAGAAGTTTTTACCCCTAAAAAAGATATTGATCCCACTCAACCCACTCAGCGAGTGGTTTTTCGTAGAGATTATGTCCAACTACACAAAAGAGGTGAATATTTTTGGGGGGTTATTGCCGGTTTAACAGCAGGAACAAAAGAGCATTTTGGTTCGTTTTATTGGCTCCGTTATCTGGATTCAGAAACCAATGAAGTACGAGCGATTGGGGACTGTTTAGCCTATTCTCTACCCTACGGGGTTTATGCCCCTGCTGAAGTCTACAACTTTGATGCTTTACAGACTAATCGTCAAGATATGGCTTATTTTTTGAAGGATAAAGCAGAAGAAAATTCTGAGGAAATTATCTATGTTCATCCACCCCATAATATCCTCCAACTTCATATCAATACCGCCTCTCCTGATGGGACGTTAGCAGGATTAACCGAACTGTATCAACGCATCGGCAAAAAACTGGTTCAACAAGAACCGTTAACCCCAGCAGAACAAAACTACGTTGGTTATGATGCGGTGCAATTATTACCCATTGAACCCACAGTAGAATATCGGGGTCAACATGAATTAGGTCATGGATTTTTTATGATCGATGACAAAGATTTAGACGAAATGGATGCAGAATCAGAAGGGATTGAACACGAACCCGGTAATATTAAAATTACCCTCAAAAAACCCGATACCCAAAATTGGGGTTATGATATCGTCATTTTTGGTAGTTCTGCTACGAATCCATCGGTATTAAGAACCCTCAGACCTGATGAAGTGGTGGAATTTATTGAAACTCTCCATAATTTCCCCACTGGACCGATTAAAGTGATTTACGATTTGGTCTATGGTCATGCGGATAACCAAGGGTTAGATTTACTCAACGGACGCTTTATGAAAGGTCCTAATATGTATGGTCAAGATGTTAACCATCAAAACCCTGTGGTTCGCGCTATTTTATTAGAAATGCAGCGACGAAAAAATAATACGGGAGTCGATGGTATTCGCGTGGATGGGGCCCAAGATTTTAAATTCTTTAATCCTGTTTCGGGGGAAGTGGAATATGACGACCAATACCTACAAGAAATGGGTAATATTATTCAAGAAATTGGCTCCAGTCAACGTCATCTCTTTGCTATTTTTGAAGATGGTCGTCCCTGGCCTGCAGAGGGATGGGAAGAAATCTCCACTTACGGAACACCGATGATCGTTATGGGGTAAAAGTGGTATCGGAAGAAGCCGGCGGATTTCTCGACTGGCAAATTATTCCCGAAACCTATGACTATCCCGATGTTTTTCCCCGAATTAAGGCCATGGGGTTTACCAAACTTCCAGAGTTACGTCAGTTTGTCACTGGTTTAATTGATGCCTTAGCCGAAAGTAATTATGATTTAGATGAAGTAACCCATATCTGTCAACGTCATCTAGGTCATGATAGCGGTTCAGAAGAAGCGAAAAATGAGGCAAAGACGAAAAAATCGGAGAATGGTTAGACCTTGATCTTAATCAATGGCAAATTGCGATCGCTTCTCCTGGGGTCACAATTGAGGATTTAAGCTCGTTTGAGTTACAGGATAGTCAAGCGGTTTTATTGGAGAAAAAAATGGTCTAGTTTAAAACAGGTGCTAGGGTGGGCAAAGCAGAGATTTATTTTAACCATTAATAAGGTAAAAAATCTTGCCCACCTGATACCACTTCTCAGAAATAACTAGAGAGATTGCTTCGGGGTATTTTCCCTAAAATTCCCAGCTTACTTTTGAGATTACCCCTCGCAATGACCATATAACTATTATCAACAAGAGTTTGAGAGAATGTATCAAAAAGCACGGTTAAGAGCGATTCATAAAACGGGTTTACCTTCCTCAACGTTTCCTCAAGTTTGTCCTTTTACATCAGAACAAGTTCTTGATTTTGAGTTTCTTACTGAAGAGTAGGTTTTGAGATTAAATTAATTTCATATAATCTTCTAAATTCTAAATTTTTACTATAAGGTATTAGAATACCATTCATCGTCGAGTAATTTCTCTAACCAACCATCAGGAAGTTGTGTCGGATATTCAGATTCTAGACGTTTTTTCACCTTACGTCCATCCGCCCTTTTTCCTTCAAGAATGGCTAATTTTCTAGCTTGAGGATAAGCTATTTTAACCGCTTCAGGAAAATAACGTTTCAATATACCATCCTGAATATCATTACGAATTCTCGCCCGATGTTCATCAATAGAATTATACCAACTATTGGTCATCCAATCTGGGGCATCTTTTTGCACATAAAGTTTGATTAAATGAGCAATTAAAATAATTAAATTACTTCTTAGTGCCTTTCTTGGATCTCCCATTTCTAAATCTTCAATTAAATGTTTAATATCAATTGATTCCCAATCTTTTTTGGATAAAGCTTCAATTTGTTTCTGCTTCCAAAGGGTATAATCTGTTTCGTATATATTCATAACCTAACCTGACTATTGCTACAGTCAATAAAGCTATTATATAGCAATCAGGTTTCATTTTGAGAATATTAGGAGTAGAGTTGAACACGGTTAAACCCCTACAAGAGTGATTTGTAGGGACATAATAATATTATGTCCTAATCGATTCTCATATATCATTCCTGATTTTTATAGTAAAAATCATCAGTATAAGTAAAAATATGGAAATATTAATGATTTTTTTGTGATTTTTTAGTTTAATGATCCTATCTTTCTTATTTATTAGGATAGCTTGGAAAAAGTCTCTGATTTAACTCTTTATTATCTTTATTCAGGAACATTAACGTAACAATTAAGTCGCAATTGCTAATTATGTCTTCCTTGCATCTATGGCAAAAATCTATTATTATGATAGACAATTAT
Source organism: Crocosphaera sp. (assembly GCA_030065205.1). Taxonomy (GTDB): domain Bacteria; phylum Cyanobacteriota; class Cyanobacteriia; order Cyanobacteriales; family Microcystaceae; genus Crocosphaera. Next base: position 22,189 of record JASJDN010000091.1, on the reverse strand, counting down.
TTTTAATAAGCTGTTGATATCTGCGAGGATAAATGAACCAAATTATAAATACAGTCACCAATAGTTTGACAGAACTTATTGGTAGTGCCACTAAAGCAGTTCCTGCAGTTGTAGCTGGTATAATTATTCTTTTCTTAACCAAGTTTTTTGCCGACTTCGTTTGTCGACTGTCCAATCAAATAGGGAAAAAGGCATTTAAAAGTCGCTCGTTACAACTACTTCTGGCAAAAACAAGTTATATATTTGTTTGGGTTGTCGGTATTCTTTTTGCTGCGGTGGTGGCTTTTCCTGGACTCAGATTAGGGGATATTATTGCCACCCTGGGATTGAGTTCGGTGGCTATTGGTTTTGCTTTTCAAGATATATTTAAGAACTTTTTAGCCGGTATTCTTATACTCTTACAAGAGCCTTTCCGAATCAACGATCAAATTATTGTTGGAGACTACGAAGGCACTGTAGAAGCCATCAATATTCGTACGACACAAATCCGAACCTATCAAGGAGAAAGGGTTTTATTGCCCAATTCTACTGTATTTACCAGTGCAGTTCAAGTAAGAACAGCCTTTGAGCATCGCCGGACTGATCTAGCCGTTGGAGTTGATTACAATACCAATTTACCCGAAGCAAAAGCTATTTTATTGGAAACCGTTGATGATATCAAAGAAATCTTAGAAAGTCCTGAACCAGAAGTAGATTTAGTTAGTTTTGGTGCGAGTTCTATCGATTTAATTGTACGCTATTGGACGGCTCCTTCTCAAGCTATGGTGAGACGCACTCAAAGTGAAACAATTATGGCCATCAAATCCGCTTTTGATGAAGCAAATATCAATATTCCTTATCCTATTCGGACTGTTTATCATTACGATCAACAGGAATTTAATGACTATACTCCTAATGAGTCTAACGGTTCTAAAGAATACGCGAATCATCGCTAACTTTATTAGCTAGAAATAGACTACATTGGGTCTGTTTCTAGTGTTTTCTTCCTCGAAAATTCTTATATTCAGGAAACATTAAATTTTTCAGTGGAAATAACCCCATATTAGGTAAAAGAGGATTATTATAGAAATAATAACCAGAATACCCAAGTGAGGAGAAAATCGATTATGGATGTTAAATTAATTTTAGTCGTATTGACGGTTATATTTACCGTTTCCTGTTTGTTTTTTGGTACCAAGAACGGGTTTTATGACTCTGATAATTACGATGGTAATGGTTCAGCCCATTAATGGCTAGGGGTGAAGCGATTGCTTCCCAAATGCACCCCCCATTCTACCACTCTTGCGTCCTCGGCTAACATTCCATCCCGTACACGAGGACTGGTATTGACAATATCAATCGCTTCTGTCACTGTTTCTGCTTGAATGATCCAGAGTCCTGTACCATCATGAGGGACAAACGGACCACAGCAGAGGAGAATCCCTTTTTGATATTGTTCGTTGAACCATTCCAACTGATCGTGATCGTGTTCTGGATGTTGTTTTTTGTACTCGTAATAATGGGGGACAGTAGCAACAACCACTGCAAACAATTTGCTCATGTTTCTATTATTTGTTTTGATAAAAGCATTATACGTTAAGCCCTGTGTTTATGCACCTCAAAATATTAGTTCCCACAGAAGTTTTTGTTGATACTAGCATCATCAAAATAGTAGCTGAAGCTGAGAATGGTTCTTTTTGTTTGTTACCTCATCATATCGACTTTTTAGCTGCGTTAGTCCCTGGAATTCTCAGTTATACCTTAGAGAATAATGAAGAGATTTTTTTAGCCATTAATGAAGGAATTTTAGTCAAACGGGGAGAGGATGTCTTTGTTTCTACCCTACAAGCAGTACAGGATAAAGACTTAGAAACATTACAAACCACGGTGACTAAAAAGTTCAGAACCTTAGATGAAAGAGAAAAACTGATCCGATCAGCTTTAGCCAAGTTTGAAGCAACGATTATCCGTCGTTTTAGAGAGATTAGCATCTAAATTACGGTTAAGTTCGCCTCAATAACAATATCATCATAATCAAAATCTCCAGAATCTTCAAATCCCCATACATTTTCTTCTAAGAGACGAACCCGATCTTGATTATCACTGTTTGCGCCTAAAAATGGGAAGTAAATCTCTGATAAATCTGTCAACGTTTCAGGGGTAGCGTTAACAATTAGAAACGGAACATAAATACCGCCTCCTGTCAAGAGATTAGTAAAATTAGCCGTTTGATTATCTTCAACTTGTAAACTAATTTCTAATATTTGACGGGATAAAGCAGCATCTCGATAACCCTCTTCTCCTGCCATTATACCATTAATAGTACCTGTTAAATCATCAACTTCATAAAAGCCAACAAAGTTATCATAATTAGCACTTCGACTAACTAAAAAGTCAGCTTGAATTTGTTGTCCAGAAAATCCTCGTAAGTCAAATAATTCCCCTTCATTGTCACTTTGGGGGAGATTATTGGGGTCATTGGTTTCGATAATGGGCTCGGTACTACTAGGAACTAAATTATCAGTAACATCGGGAGTAATATCTGGTTCATTTTCTGCTTCAGAGTTGTTATTTTCTCCTTCAGTAGCAGGAGTTACTTCATTATTATCGGGAGTAGATTCAATAATAGGTTCAGAATTATTTGCATTGGAGAAGAAGAAATTATCGGAAGTTAAGCTATCTGCATCTATATTTCTGAGAACAGCAACAGACTGATCAAAAACAGTAATAATCGTGTCATTATTCTCTTGAATAGTATCCCAAGATATTCCGCGATCACTGTAATCAAAACTGGTATTGAGGAAGCTAATAATATCCCCTTCTAAGAGATCGAAGTCAGTAATAATATTAGGTTCAGTGGGTAGTAATTCTTCATCGGTAATAATAACAAAAGTATCCTTATCTTTTCCCCCTGTTATTGTATTATTACCTTCACCTGTTCCCACATAAAACGTATCTTCTCCTTTTCCTCCAATGAGACGGTTATTGTTTCCTGCAAAGACAACATCATCATCGCTTCCTAGGTCAATTCTATTGCTTCCTTTTGCCACAGATACGTCAACAAAGTCATTACCTGAACTGGTAAAAAGAATCTGATTGTCACCATCAAAATTGAATCCATTATCAGGATCAACGGAGTCAATAGTGTCATCCATAGAAGTACCAAAAACGGTCTTAGGTAAGGGATCGGGTAAAGGGTTATTTTCCATTGGATTAACAATAAATTCACTAACAATTTTGGGTTTACGAGAAAGGATGTTATCAATATTTAAAAGTAACTCGTTTTCATCATAAGCTTCAATTCCGTAGGTTATCACCCTCAATTGCTGTGTTTGGGGGTCAATATCGAACTCTGTCCAACCATAGGTATGACCAACAAAATAATCACCTTGTAGTAAGGTGGCATCAATTAATCCTTCAGCTTGGGGTAAATTATTATTCAGTCCCAAAGGATCAAATCCTAACGGGGTTAATAGACTATCATTGACAATACTTTTAACAAAATCATCTTTATCATTAATAATGTCATCGGTATCCGGGGCAATGGGTAGGGAATTATAGAAAGTTTGTGACTCAGAATTACCCGCAGTAAAGAGATTACCTAATAATTCTCCAGTCGGTGCATCAAAAGCAACCGCACCGGTGGTTATTTCAAACGCATTGGTGGCAATTTGTTCCCCTTCCGCTTCTTCTTGGTAGGTGAGATTATTAACAAACGTAGTGTGAACGTCAGCAGCTACAAAAACGACATTATTGATCCTATTTTCGTCTATAAATTTGAGGATTTCGGTGCGTTCTTTTCCATACCCTTCAAACGCATCCGTATTGATACCTGGAAAGATATTTTGTATGGGTTCAGGAACCATCACAAATTTCCAAGTTACTCCGTTATTGTCTGCGTCTAATAAGTCTTGTTTCAGATCAGACAGTTGGACACTTCCTAATAAGGTACGATCTTCGGTTAACGACTGATTTAAAACGTCCAAGCGATCGCCTGTATCTAAAAAGTTTGCTGGTCCGTCTAACCCTTCATCCCGAAAAGAACGAGTATCTAAGACAAAGACAGCAGCATCACTCCCATAGTTTTCATAGCGATAGAGTTTCCGTTCCCCGTCAAACCGTTCGTCCCCTACATCCCCATAAAATTCGTCTCTGAGAGGGTTATATTCTTGGAAGGTTTGCAGACCATTTTCAAACAGTTCCGTGTCATTGATCAACCCTTCTGTTTCGCTGAAGCGATCATCGGTATCTGCGTTGGCCCCACCGGCAAAGTCATTAATAACTTCATGATCGTCGATGGTTGCAAGGATGGAAGTATTGGCCCGTAACTCCTCCCAAAAGTTGAACCCAAAACGGGAGTCATACACCTCGCTATGTTTGGCCCGATACTCTTGTATCGTCTCTGCTTGTTGTTTGCGGGTTCCATCGGGGTTTTTCACTGCATCGGAGGGGATATCTGCATAGATGGTGTCCCCATGTTCAACGAAAAAGTCCAGATTCCGATCAACTGCATTGGCGATCGCAGGATAAGGGGCCAACTCACCTCTCCAGTCTCCACTGACTCCAAAGGTTAACCCTGCTTTGGTTCCCAGTTCCGCAGTCGTCTTAAACTCTCCTGTAGCGGTGTCTCCGGCTGCATCTGTCACACGGTAGTAGTATTGAGTATTGGAGGTTAAGTTCTCAATTTGTACCTTAACAGGAAGGGTGGGATCCGTGACGGTGAGGGTTTCCGTTGCGATGACGGATGAGAAGTTAGCATCGGTGGAATATTCAATGGTTACGTCTCCTGTGAAGGTACTTCTGGCCCATAACACTGTACTATTTTGGGTAGTGTCACCGCTTGCAATACCATTAATAAGGGAGTTGGGAATAGGGTTACGGGGATTATATCCGTTGGTTTCTAACTTAAAGAAGGGTAAAGTTTCGCTTAAATCTTCTAAATCGATGTATTTAAAATTGGTATTAAAATTCTGAATTTCTCCATCTTCTGGATCTTGAAATACGGTTGCATCTTCGTTTGATCCATCGTGAACCACTAACAGTCCATGAGGAAATTTATCTCCTAACGCAACGTTGATAATATCGGCCCCGTCAGATTCTTCTACTCCATCGATTTCGTTATCTTCTCCTACGACAAAGTTACCTAAATAAGAATTACTTCCCCCACGATCATATACAGCAAAGGAACTGTCTCCTTGACTGGACGCAAGTAAATAACCGTTGCCATTTTCACCATAATAAATGGTTAAACCTTCTACATCTGCGGTTAGGTTACTATTAGGATTAAGATCCTTTACCCTATCAACAATTGTTCCTGTATTACTGCTATCAGGTTCGGCATAAAATTTCCAGATTCCGACTTCTTCTTGTCCTACATATAAATATCCTAATTCTCGATCAACCACCATTCCTTCGACTTGTGCATCTTCTACTTCTCCCCCATCAGGAATAGGAACAGATAAGGTACGAATAATTTCAGCCGTAATGTTACCTTGTCCATCTGAGGTTAACGCTAACTGTGCAATTTGATCGCCATCTGCTTGTGAAATAAAGGTATATACGTCTCCTGTGACGGGACTGGTATAAGTGGCTAAACCATAAGCAGTTGCTTCTCCATCATCGACCCCAAAAATGCTTTCTAAAATATTAGGAGATGTGATGTCTGTTAATTGTTGAGTCGTAGGGTCAATTTCAAAGATAGCTAAGGTATCATTACGGCGATCGCTAACCACTGCAATATCTATACTTTCCCCATCTAAGTTAAACCCATAAACCAGGTCTACGTTGTTATAACGAATATTATCGGGAGCAATTTTTTGTATTTCTTGTCCGTCTAGATCATAAACAGCTAATCCTCCATTTTTTAATGTGGTAATCACAAAGCTTTGTTCGACATCATCAGGATGAATATAAATGGCAGGATCATCAGAGTCTGAACCTTCCACTACATTTGGATCAGTAGGATCATCGTAACGAATCTCTGAAGGTGTTTCTACAGTTGGCGTAACAAAAGGAATAGAATTAATATCTAATTCAAAGGCTGCAAATTGAGTAAACTGACTATCATTGAAATTGTTATCACTGACCACAATTAAAGACTGATTACCATTAGCTAACGTAGGTCCAAAAGCTAAAGCTTCGCTATTATCCAAGGTTATACCTAAATCATCAAAATCAAATAAGAGACGTTTCTCAGCAACCGCATCTACATCAAATAGACCATTATTAGGATTATCAAGATCAACGGCTAAACTATCGAACTGACTAATATCTGTTGCCCCCTGTAAAGTAACTTCATATAAGCGAATATTGTTACCCACCCCAACAGCAAATGATCGTTCTAACGCCAAGAAAGTTCCTGTATTATCAATAGCGAGTAATTCCACTAACCCATTATCAGCAAACCCACCAGGAGGGTTAAAATCATTAGGAATGGGATCAGTAAAATATAAAAATTCTTTGCCAGTTTCACCTGTTTTTAGGTCATATTGTAGAATTCTGACAGCACTTTCTTCTTCCACGGTTGAATTAGTTCCGTCTTGCCATAACGCATTTTCTACAGCCGTATATAAATAACGTTCATCAGGAGTGATGGTTAAACTTTCAAACGCCTGATTATTACGAATCCCACTACTTTGAGCGGCTGTTGGTAAAAATTTATCAGGAACAGGTAACGTATTAAATTGTTGTCCAGATAAGGAAAACTCATTGACAAATGGATCGAGTAAGGTATTCGCATTTCCTTCTGAAGAAATAAATAAAGTTGCCCGCGAGGTTAAGGCAATCCCTTCTGGATCAATACCATTATTAATAAAAGGGTTGCCGTCTTCATTTAATAAAGTGGTAACCCCGTTAAAATTAATATCACCATCGTCTAAACTACCGTCGCTTAAATCAATCCCTAGGGTATAAAAACGAGCATCATTGAACTGACTGCGATCATCAGATAAACCATAATAAACGCCATTAAATTGATCATAAGCTAACCCTGATATACCACCAAAGTTAGTCCCTTCAACAGTAAACCCAGTTTCAAAATTAACATCACCAATAAAGTTGATACTTTTAACGGTTTTTCGAGTTGAATCAATCATAGTTTTTTCCACCTTGACATCTGTATAAACTAAACGATGATCTGAACTAGGAAAGGGAAAATCTCCCACTAAATCAAATAAAGAATCCTCAGCAGGTGGCCAGAAAACACCAGCTTCCGTAATTTCTAAATTGTGAGAAGGTAATACATAATCAACCCGTAAATTACCAGGGTTATTATCAGCAAAATCTGCTGTATCAAACTTAGAATCACCTAAATGACTATTATTAATATTCCCTTGTCTAATAGCAGCATCAATACCTCCCTCACTTTCAGGAGTAACCGCAGTATTAATATAAGGATTATCTAATAATTGATTAATGGCATTATTAACACTATCCCCATCAAACGGATCAGCATTTTGATCCCCTGCAATCACAAACTTTTCCCCTACTTTTAACCCCCCAAAGTTACCATCATCATCATAGATATAACCACCCTTTCCAGGAGTGATATAATCAGCCCAAAAGCGTATTTCATCGTGATTTCTTCTACCATTTCTATCCTCATCTCCATCAAATACCGGAGGAGTGGGATGACTGACTAAAAAGTGTACTGTTTCCCCATTTATTAATAAGGGTAAATCCCAATGATTCTTAGAAGATAAACGAAAATTATTTAACTCTTCCTCGGAATAATAAGACTCGCCAGTTGCTGGATCAGTAGGTAATAAAGCATTCGGCATATCCTTCCATAAAAAGGTCTGAAATGTCCGAACATTACTAAAGTCAATGGGATACTTTGAATAAACCGCCATGCCAAATTGACCAGGAAAATTGCCGAAACCAAAGGCATCATTTCCATAGCCAAACTCCCCAGGATTTGTAACAATTTCTCCATTGTTATCTAAGTCAAATCCAGAGGCAATTCCTGTGTTAGATGGAGCAACATAGAAATAAGGGTAATCAATGGAATTAACCCCATTTTGACTAATGTTTAAATAGTTATTGCTAAAAAGCTGTGCTGCACCTGCCACCCCATCAAAATCAAATTCGTTAATTAAAATAACATCAGGATTAACTCGTTGAATAATCTCAGCAACGGTTTTACCCTGTTCATTGTTAGGAGTGAATAAATCGGCAATTAATTCCCCCTGAGTATTACGGTTTAAAGAAGCATTGAAAGTAGCAAAACGAATCATAATTGTAATAGTTAAAGGTTAGGAAAAACTCCAAGTTAAAACAGCCGAAAACCTCAAAAAAAGGTCAGCTACTTTCCCTTGATAACTAAATTTAATTGCACAAAGCTAGGCAGGTATTTCAACAAATACCTGATAGTATTCACAAGTTTTTAATATTTAAAATTTACAATTAATAACCTCGCATCTTTTCATTAAAAATAAGTAAATTTGCGGTTAAGTTTTGGTAAAACACTAAGTTTGATTGCTGAAAACTGCCCTAAATAAAGAAGATTAAGTCGTATTTATTAAAAAGTTAAGAGACTAATAAAAAAATATTAAGTTAACACTAATCCTTAAAAATACGCAAAATGATTTGACAAAAATTAATAAATCAATATATTTTTATATGTGGGTTCGCTAATCCAAATTGAAATGATGTTTTTTCAGGAAACGCAGGAAAATTAATACCTTCCTGCGCTCAGGGGATTACTTTGTCTTTTCATGACAATAATTCCCCCTTAACTTCTTAATTATCTTTATTTTAGCAGGAGCTTACTCAATGCTTCTGTTCAACTTGATCATCCTGAAAAATTTCTATCCAATTGGTACCAAAATCTACAAAAAATAAGCATAGGGAAAGCGATTAAATATGGCTAAGAGTGTAATATTCATTCACCCTGATGGAACAACTCCATCTCATTTTGCAGCAGGCCGTTTTGCTTCTGTTGGGCCAGATGGTCGACTTAATTGGGACGAGATGACCAATGCCGGGGTTTATCTGGGACACATGGATGATAGCATCGTTGGAACCTCTAATGGTGGTGCCGTCGTTCATGCCTACGGGATAAAATCCCATCGGGGTAGCTACGGTTTAGACGAAGAAGGGAACCCTTACACTTCCCTTTCCGGCAGAGAAGGCATGACCATTATGGAAGAAGCCATTGAAGCCGGCAAAGCGACAGCCGTCATTAACTCAGGCTTTATTGCTGAACCGGGGACTGGGGTATTCCTTGCCGATGTAGAAAGTCGTCGTGCTGTTTTTGAAATCACCGCAGAAATCGTGGAATCTGGGGTGGATGTCATTATGGGAGGTGGTGAAATTCACTATCTTCCCGTGGGTACAGTAGGACGCTTTGGGGAAGAGGGACAGCGTACAGATGGGCGTAACCTCATCGAAGAAGCAGAGGCCATGGGTTACACCGTAGTTTACACCCGTGAAGACTTAGAAAATTTACCCCCTGATACCCAAAAAGTATTAGGGGTTTTTGCTGCAGAAGACACCTATAACGACACCACGGAAGAAAGATTAAAAGAGCAAGGTTTCGTTGACGAAGACGGTAACTTAATCTATTACGGGCAACCAGGAAACGAAAATCCCCCCACCGTTGCCGAGATGTTGCAAGCAACCCTCGACTTAGATCGTTTCCGCAACCCTGAAAACGGGATGTTTGTGGTATTAGAAGAAGAAGCCACCGACAACTTCGGCAACAACAACAACGCAGGGGGAACCATCGAAGCCGTTTTACGGGCCGATGCAGCCATTGGCGTTGCTAAAAATTACGTCGATAACACCAACCCCGATACCTTAGTCATCACGGCTGCTGATAGCGATGGCGGTGGTTTAGAAACGGATGATCGCTCAGGGGAAACCGTTGGTACCACAAGAATACAGCCTCCCTTCGATACCAGAGTCCCCTACGACGGAACCACCGGCAACGACACCGCCCCCTTCAAAACCGGTGCGCCGGATGCCAATGGGGATAACTTTGAATTTGGGGTGTTATGGTCCGGTGGCCCCGACGTTGCAGGCAGTATTGTCTCCAAAACCTACGGTGTCAACGCCGAAAAGCTACCCGCCACCATCGATAACACAGGGATTTATCGCTTGATGTACGAAACCCTGTTTGAAGAAGCGTTAGACGCGCCAGCAGGGGTTCCCGACGATTTCAACGAGATTCCCCCTGCCCCCGAACCTACCCAAAAGACCGGTAACGTCATCTTTATTCACCCAGACGGAACCAGTCCCTCCCATTACGCCGCAGCCAGATTTGCTTCCGTCGGTCCCGATGGTCGCTTAAATTGGGATAAGATGACCGATGCTGGCGTTTATCTCGGTCACATGGACGATCGCCTAGTGGGTACCTCCAACGGTGGGGCAGTGGTTCATGCCTACGGGATTAAGCCCCATTCCGGTAGCTACGGTTTAGACGAAGAAGGGAACCCTTATACCTCCCTTTCCGGCAGACGAGGCATGACGGTGATGGAAGAAGCGATCGCAGCCGGTAAGCCTACTGCTGTGATTAACTCAGGCTTTATCGCTGAACCCGGCACCGGCGTATTCCTGGCCGATGTAGATAGTCGTCGGGATGTGCAACAAATCACCCTAGAAATCGTCGAATCTGGGGTCGATGTCATCATGGGAGGGGGTGAAATCCATTATCTTCCTGTGGGTACAGTAGGACGCTTTGGTGAAGAAGGGATACGGGAAGACGGACGTAACCTAATCCAAGAAGCCGAAGCAATGGGTTACACCGTTGTTTATACCCGTGAAGACTTAGAAGGGTTATCGGCTGATAGCGAGAAAGTTTTAGGGATTTTTGCGGCTGAAGATACCTACAACGATACCGATGAAGAGTCATTAAAAGAACAAGGTTTTGTTGACGAAAACGGCGATTTAATCCTTTATGGACAGCCAGGGAACGAAAATCCCCCTACGGTTGCCGAAATGTTACAAACAACGTTAGGACTCAATAAGTTTGCCCAAGCTCAAGATGGCTTTTTCATCGCCTTAGAAGAAGAAGGTTCCGATAACTTCCCCAATAATAATAATAGTGCTGGTGGCGTTGAAGCTATCTTACGGGCGGATGCAGCTATTGGTGTGGCTCAAGACTTCGTTAAAAATGTTAATCCTAATACCCTAGTGTTAACCACTGCTGATAGTGATGCCGGCGGTTTAGAAGTGGATGATACCTTTGATGCTGAAACCGTAGGTACGGTTGGCACTCAAGCTCCTTCTGGCATCGAAGTTCCCCGCGATGGAGTCAGAGGAAACGATACGGAACCCTTTGTTACGGGCGCACCGGATGCCGATGGGGATATTTTTAACTTTGGTATTGCTTACGCGAGTACCACGGATGTCGCTGGTAGTATTGTTTCCAAGGCATTCGGTTTAAATTCTGATAAGTTGGCCGCCACGGTGGACAACACCGATATGTACCGTCTCATGTACGAAACTTTATTCGGGGTTAATCCTGACAGCATCGCCACCTTAGTTGGTTTCTCCTCTTTACCGGCCGATACCTTTGAACCTGGACTTGACGGGGGGTCTGGAAATTCCATTAGTTCTGGCAACCGTCCTACACCCTTTGATGAGCAACCGGTACAAGGGTTTAGTGGGGTACAATTTGCCGAAGATGGTAACTATTGGTTCTTATCTGATAACGGTTACGGTTCAAAAGCCAATAGTGACGATTATCTCCTGAGAATCTTTAAAGTTGATCCCAACTTCCAAACCGCAGACGGTGGCAACGGAGCAGCAGAGGTTTTAGACTTTATTCAACTGTCTGATCCTAACGATTTTATTCCCTTTGATATTGTTCAAGAAGGCACCACCGACAGACTGTTAACCGGTGCCGACTTTGACGTTGAATCCATTGTCGTCACAGACGATCGCATTTGGATTGGGGAAGAATTTGGCCCTTATCTGTTGGAATTTAACTTAGACGGGGAATTACTCAGCGCACCTATTGCTACCCCTAACTTTGTCGAATTTGATACCTTAAACGGTCAACCCCCATTAGTTATTGCTCATCGGGGTGCTAGTGGAGAGCGTCCGGAACATACCCTAGAAGCCTATGAACTCGCCATTGAACAGGGTGCCGACTTTATCGAACCTGACTTAGTGGCAACGAAGGATGGCGTATTAATTGCTCGTCATGAGAACGACTTAGCCAGAGTCCGTTTAGATAGTGATGGGAATATTGTTTTCGACGAAAATGGTGATCCCATTGTTACCTCTGAAAGCACCAACGTTGCCACCTTTGAGAAATTCAGCGATCGCTTAACGGTTAAATCTGTCGATGGTAGTCTGGTTGGGGGTTGGTTCTCCGAAGACTTCACCTTAGCTGAAATTAAGGAATTACGGGCCCGTGAACGAATTCCTGGAACCCGTCCCGATAACACGGCATTCGACGATCAGTTTGAAATTCCTACCCTTGCAGAAGTCATTCAACTGGTTAAACGGGTTGAAGCCCAAACCGGTAAGAAAATCGGGATTTATCCTGAAACCAAGCATCCTACGTTCTTCGCAGAGGAAGGGACTCATGTCGATGGAACCCCTATCGATATCAATTTAGGGGCTACCTTAGTTTCTACGTTAATAGCAGAAGGCTTTACCGATCCCGATCGCATCTTTATTCAATCCTTTGAAGTTGCCAACCTGATTGAATTACAAGAGACGATTTTACCCTTCTTCTCCACCTTCTTCGGTGCAGAAATCGTTGATATTCCCTTGGTTCAACTCTTTGGGGATACAGATGATGCCTTTATTAACGAAGCTGGTGGCGGTTTTTCTGTTCCTTATGACATCGTTTATAACTTCTCTCAAGAAGACTTTGATGCAGACGATGCCTTAGCAACCTACGGGGACTTAGTTAACCTAGTTCCAGACTTTGGCCAAGATGTTACCGGCGATGATATCCCAGATACCACCTATCAAGATTTAGCCACCGCCGAAATTTTCGAGTACATCGGACAAGCTTATGCAGAAGGTGTCGGTCCTTGGAAAAATAGTTTCCTCCTCCGAGAATCTATCGACGAACCCGTTGATGGTAATGGGGACGGTGTTGCTGAAATCACCTCTCAACTCACTGGGGAAATTCGTCCTTATATTGAGTGGGCCCACAATGCAGGGATGCAAATTCATCCTTACACCCACCGTAACGAAGAACGTTTCTTAACCTTAAATGCTGATGGCACTCCTCAAACTCCTGCAGAGGAACTTGAGCAATTATTTAACTTAGGGGTAGATGGTATTTTCACTGACTTCCCCGAAACTGGGGCAATGGTACGGGATCAATTAGCCGATATGGAAGTGCGATCGCCTGATAACCCGGCGGTATTAGAAGGGGATGCAGTGGCTAATTTAAGCCGTTCTCGCGGTTATGAGGGGTTAGGCTACAGTCCTGATCGCATGACCCTTTATCCTCTCTTAGAAGGGAGTGTTGCTGGTGATCCGGATAATGCGTTACGCATCTATAAGTTCGATGTGGCAACAGCCAGCTTTGCTGATGAGTTAGCGGGTTACTACGAATTAGCTGATCCTAGTCATGCGATCGGTGATATGACCCCCATCAACGATTACGAGTTCATCGTTATTGAACGGGATGGCAACCAAGGAGAAGATGCGGCCTTTAAGAAACTGTTTAAGGTTGATCTGTCTCAAGTGGACGAAAACGGCTTTGTTGAAAAGACCGAATTAGTGGATCTTCTCAATATTGCTGATCCCGATGACCTGAATAATGATGGTGAAACCACCTTTAGTTTCCCCTTCGTTACCATCGAGGATGTTCTCGTTTTAGACGAGCAAACCCTGTTAGTGGCTAACGATAATAACTATCCTTTCTCTATTGGTCGCGGTCCTGATATCGACAACAACGAGATCATCAAGATCCAGTTACAGGAACCCTTAGACGTTGATCCCCGTGTGGGCATGATTTCTGAGGTGGGTTTAACTGTGGATAAGACCACCGTTACTGAGGATGCGGACACCTATACCCTCACCTTTACTCTGGATGAAGCAGCCCCAGAAGGCGGTTTACGGGTGGTTTGGTCACAGATGGACTCTGATGGTGCTTTTGGAGATATCGAATTTCCGCCCACTTTAAGCAACGCCAGCAACTTAGAACAGTTAGACCCCAGAGGGGACGAATTAGCTCGTTCTGCCATCACTATTGATGAAGGAGCAACCTCTGCCACTGTTACCTTTACCACTGTGGCAGATGAAGTTACCGAAGGAGATGAAACCACTACTTACACCTTAATTGATGACATTGGTTATGCCCCAACTGCTGAGATCAGTGTCATGGTAACTATCCAAGATACTTCTGTGGAACCTATTGAAGTTCCCACTATGGTACGGGGTACGTCTGGTGCTGATTTCTTCGACACCGAAAATCCTGGAGACAGTGGATTTATCGGTGATAATCAACTGCTCTTTGCAGGGTCTGGTGATGACTTTGTAGATGTTAGTTTCGCCCCTGGTGGTTCTCGCAGTCGCCTTGACTTAGGTAGTGGTGATGACCTCCTTTTTGCCGGTAGCAATAACCGCATCATTGCTGGTTCTGGGGATGACACCTTATTCCTCGGTTCCGGTGAAGGTAATAATGTTGTCACGGGTGGTTCAGGAATGGATCAATTCTGGCTCACTACAGATGACCTGGATTTACCCGCCAATGCTAATACCATCACTGACTTTACCATTGGTGAGGATGTGATCGGCTTTGGTGCAACGGATCTCAGCTTTGACGATTTGATGTTAACGCAAGATGGTTTAGATACCACCATCAATGGGTTAGGACAAGATTTAGCTGTCTTACGACGCATTGATTCTGCTGATTTAAGTGCATCTGATTTTGTTTTCGCTTAATTAATTTGATTGGGGGTAATTGAAGCATTACCCCCTAAAACATTTGAGGGGTGCGATTCGTAAAACGCACAAAGTTGGAAATACAGTTCCATCTCAAACAATTCTGCACACACTAATAAGAAGGTAATTGAAATCATGGCCAAGAATGTCATTATGATTGTCGGTGATGGTATGGGCTGGGAAATGGTTCGTGCTGCTGCCATTGCCAAACAAATTGACGAAGGACACCAAGGAAATACTTTAGAGGATTTCTATACAGAGGGTAGGGGCGAAGGACTGAGCTTTCAAGAACTAGAAGGCTACACCAATGCCACGACTTATTCAACAATTATTGACGGCAATCCTGGCAACTCAGCCCTTGAGGGAGACCCTAGAGACCGCGTTACTGGTGAAGGCGAACTGCGCGAAGGATTTACCCTGCCAAGGGATTCAGATGATAGCTCAACTGGCTTCGATCCTAGCTTTAACCCCTATGCCAATGAAGACTTTCCAGGGGTAGGTAATCTCGTTGGTTATGATCCTCAGCAAGGCGGTCCTCAACCTTGGATTCAAGGTTCTAACCCGGAATACATCAAGCAAAACTTTACTGACTCTGCTGCTGCTGGTACGTCTCTCTATTCGGGAGTTAAGACATTTGCTGGAGCTTTGGGGGTTGACATTTTCGAGCAACCAGTGGAAACCATTCTCGAAACTGCCAAAGCACAAGGAAAAGCTACAGGTACAGTTTCTAGCGTTCCTTTTAGCCACGCCACCCCTGCTGCACCTGCGTCTCACGTTAACAACCGAGGTAAGCTAGATGATGGCATTCCTGAAGGTGCTTTAGAGGGAGAAGAATTTGAGGCTGGTGATAGCGTCACCCAGCAAATGCTGTTGGAAGTACAACCCGATCTGATTCTCGGTGGTGGTCATCCTCTCGACTACAACAACACGGATTCAGAAATTGGTGGCGAGCTTAACTTTAGATTTATTGCCGAGTCTACCTATGAGGAACTAAGTAATAATCCCGATGGCGATAATCTCTATGGCTACAATTTTCTAGAGCGCAATCCTAATGCTGGAGAGACTTTATTAGAGGCAGCAAGAACACTTAATCCAGAAGATGGCGATCGCTTGTTCGGTCTTTATGGAGCTAGAGGACAAAACGGCAACTTGCCCTTACTAACCGCAGACAGCGACTACAGTAACACTGGCTTAAATACTTTTTCCCATCGCTCTTCTCAACGGGCAGGAGAAACTCCCGATCTCAATCGTCCGCTGATGCCTGGCGAAACAATACAAGACTTCATTGCTCGCGAAGTCGATGAGAATCCTACCCTAGCTGAAATGACAGCAGCCTCTTTAGAGTTTCTCAGCAAAGATGAAGATGGTTTCTTCCTTTCTGTAGAACAGGGTGATATGGACTGGGTACTCCATGACAATAATATGGATAATTTACTCGGAACATTTAGAGATATTGACGAGACTGTCGAAGTCACAGTTGATTGGATTGAGGAAAATGGTGGTTGGGAAGAGAATCTCTTAATCGTGACAGCCGATCACGACCACTACATGACCCTAACCGATGACTTCCCTGCTCTTTACCGAGAGTACGGGGGTGAAGCTCTAACTACTGCTTTCGATTCTGCTACTGCTGGTCATTACTTTGGCTCTGACCCTGAAGATAAGTATCAGTGGGGTTCTCACTCTAACCGTCCCGTTCCCGTTTACTATCAAGGTGCTGGTTCTGAAGTCCTAGATGGTTTTATTGGTGAAGGTTTTGAAAGCTATGGTGTTGAAGTACCAGGTATTCCCGACCATGTAGATTTGGTACACTTGGCACAAACAGCACGCACTGCCATTTTACAAGAAGAAACCCCCGAAGTTCCCACTATCGAAGTTCCCACTATGGTTCGCGGTACTTCTGGTGATGATTTCTTCGACACTGAAGATCCTGGAGACAGTGGATTTATCGGTGATAACCAACTACTGTTGGCTGGTGGTGGTGATGACTTTGTTGATGTTAGTTTCTCTGCTGGTGGCGATCGCAGTCGTCTTGATCTCGGGAGCGGTGACGACATCATTTTTGCTGGTAGCAACAACCGCATCATCGCTGGTTCTGGTGATGACACCCTATTCCTCGGTTACGGTGAAGGGGATAACGTCGTTACTGGTGGTTCAGGTATGGATCAATTCTGGCTCACCAACGATGACATTGATGTACCTGCTGAAGCAAATACCATCACTGACTTTACTATCGGTGAAGATGTAATTGGTTTTGGTGCCACCGACCTCAGCTATGACGACTTAACTTTAACTCAAAATGGTGCAGATACCACCATTAATGCGCTCGGACAAGATTTAGCTATCTTAAGAGGCATTGACTCTAGCGAGTTGAGTGCATCGGACTTTGTGTTTGCTTAATCATTTTTTGGGGTGGGTAATACCTACCCTTTTTTTAATGCTTAATTTTCGGGATTTTTTGTGATCACAGAAAATTCCGAAATGGTGATCAAGAAACTCGACACATACTACCTAGCGGTGTCTTTCTTGTCTCACAAAAACAAGATTAATCAAGAATTTCGTATTTCTTTAAATTCATCAAATTTCAACAAAAGTGTATTTTAATTATGTTTCGTATTAACCCTTATTTACAACAGCCGTCTAGCGAGGGAACTTACATCACTTGGTTCACTGAAGACAATATTTCGAGTGAAGTATCAATCACCGGACCAGGATTAAACTCGCCCTTAACTTTTACTATTAACCCCACATTTGAGCCAGTTCTTAGTTACACTGATGCTGAATTAAATCAAGAGATTGATGGTTTAGAATCGGGATCGTGGTTGCTTGGCAATGAAAACTACAAGCATACTGTAGATATAAGGGATCTCTTGCCGGACAGCACCTACCAATATTCGGTAACGGTTGGAGATGATACTTTTGAATCTAGCTTTGAGACAGCCCCTACGGCTGAAGACTGGGATGAAATTCGCTTTGTGGTGCTTTCAGATAGCGAAACTGAACCTCGCGGTCGAGTTAACCGTCGTGACTGGCAACAGGGAGCTTTAGAGGCAGACTCTTTACCCCGTCCAAATACAGAAGATAGTCTTTGGGCGGAGACTTTTGGGGTTTCTGGCGATCGCCTTAACTATCCTTTAACAGAAAATGCTGGTTACAGAAACAATCTGGAAATTATCAACAGCCGAGAACCGGACTTTATGATGATGCCAGGAGATTTAATTCAAGGGGGTGGCTATCAACCGGCTTGGGATGAATTTTTCCGTCATAATGCGGGTGAGTTTGATAGTGGTTTGTCTGAATACCCCATCCTACCGGCTTTAGGAAACTGGGAAAACTTTGGCGCACTCAACGGAGGTTATGGAACTGACCCAGACGGACGGTATGGCCCTTTATTCGGTCGCCAAAAATATCATGTTTATTTCGATGCGCCAGACAATGGCACTCCTGAACATCAAGATAATTACTATCGTACTGATTACGGACCCATAACCATTCTCACTCTCGATAGTTCCAACGGCGAACCCGATGATAACCGCAACAATTATGGTGGGGAAGGACAACCCCCTCAAATTAGCGGTCAAGAGTACACCGGACCTGGAACGGATACCCAAGAGAACATCACCCGCGAACAGTATGAAGCAGCCGGCGGGACTGACTTAGCAGACTTCAACCCTGGTAGTCCTCAATGGAATTGGGTTATAGAACAGTTAGAATCGGCTCGCGAACAGGGACAAATCATCTTTGCACAGTTCCACCATGCTCCTTACTCTAACGGGACTCATGGCCTACCGATGAATCATGAAGATTCTTCGGGTCAAGGGGGAACGCCCATGCGTCAATATCAATCTCTGTTTGAGGAATATGGTGTGGTAGCGGTTTTCTCTGGTCATAGCGAAATGTTCGAGCGTAGCTTTGTCGATGAAGATAACGACGGAGAAGGGGTTTACTACTACGATGTGGGGGTTGCTGGAGATGGAATGCGTGGACAACGCACCGACGCAGACGGAAATCTCCTCAACTACAACCAGTTTAGCCAATGGACTGCCGACCAAAACGAAGCAGAATTATGGCAAGAGGTCGATGGTGTCCTTCAGAATGTAGCTGGAGGTAAGCACTACGGACACCTAGAAGTTAACTTAAAAAATCTGGAGGAAGAGAACCAAACACAGATTACCTTCACGCCTGTTTATAGTTTTCCCCTTCTCGATGCCAACTACAATCTAATCGATACCGAGCGTCGAGTTTATGGTGATGAAATCGTCATCGAACTTGACAATACATCTACAGAACCTTTTACCCTACAAATTCTTCATACTTCTGACCAAGAAGCCGGTATTCCTGCGCTGCAAGATGCCATCGGTTTATCGGCGGTGATGAACGCTTTAGATGATGATTACGATAACACCCTCAAGTTAACGTCTGGGGACTTATTCATTCCTGGGCCTTTCTTCAACGCCAGTCGCAATATTTATGGAGAATTGGGTATTGCAGATATCTTAATTCAAAACGAATTAGGGTGGGATGTTGCAGCCGTAGGTAATCATGAATTTGATGCCGGCCCTGGTGTGTTTGCCACTTTAATTGCCCCTGATGCCACGATTCAAGGGGTGGGTATTGATGCCAATACAGGCTATACAGGAACCGCGTTCCCCTATCTGGCTACTAATCTAGACTATTCTACCGATAGCTCCGATTTAAAAGATTTCGTCGTACCGGATGGTGAAGCACCGACTCCCAATAGTTTAGCCGGTAGTGTGGTTATGGAAATAGGGGGAGAAAAAATCGGGGTTGTGGGTGCAGTCACGCCTATTTTGCCCCAAATTTCTAATATTGGCGGAATTACTATGCTAACGGATAGCACAGTCACCGCGATCGAAGATCAAGCACAAACCATCGCCGACAGTGTACAACCAGTAATCGATGATTTAGTGGCACAAGGCATCAATAAGGTTGTCTTGATGACACACCTACAACAATTTGAGATTGAACAAGCGTTGGCTGGCAAACTTAGCAATGTAGATGTGTTGATGGGGGGTGGAAACCACCGAGTCATGGCCAATGATGACGACATCTTACGACAAGATGAAATTCAAACCTCTCCCCAACTCCTTGAACCCTATCCCCAAGTCTTCCAAGATGCGGATAATAATCCCATTTATTTAGTTAACACAGCAGCCAATTATCGTTATTTGAGTCAATTAATCCTAGAATTCGACGCTGATGGTGTGATTACCAAAATTGGAGATGAAAGTGGTACATTTGCCACGGATATTGCTGGCGTTAACCGTCTTTATGATGAAGACATTACCACCTTTGACCAAGTTAAAGCGGTAGCAGACGCAGACGTAGTGGATATTGTCGATAACTTAGGTGGGTTTATTAACTCCCAAGATGGCAATATCGCTGGTAACACTGCAGTTTATCTCAATGGCGTTCGCGGAAGCGTACGAACGGAGGAAACCAACCTAGGAAACCTTACGGCTGATGCCAATCTCTGGTACGCTCGTCAATATGGCTTAGATATCGATATTTCCGTGAAAAACGGGGGTGGTATTCGGGATCATATCGGGGTTTCCTTCATTGAAGGAGGTACCAACGAATTAATTCAATTACCTCCCCAACCTAACCCAGACGTGGGTAAAGAGCAAGGGGACGTTTCTCAACTGGATATCAGTAACTCCCTTCGGTTTGATAATAAACTGTCAGTGGTTGATATTTCTGTTCAAGGAATTAAAGATTTAGCGGAGCATTTGGTGGCTGCGTCTCAACCCGGTGCAACGCCTGGACAGTTTGGACAAGTAGGTGGTTTTAGTTTCAGTTACGATCCTGATCATACTGCCATTGTCTTTGAACGAAATGCGGATGGAGATGCGACTGGGGTTCAAGTTGCCGGCGATCGCATTCTTAACCTAGTCTTAGATAAACCCGATGGCACTCAAGAAGTGATTGTCAAAGATGGAGAATTACAAGTTTCCCCAGAACAAACCTACAAAATGGTGATTCTTGACTTCTTGGCCAATGGAGGAGACGGTTATCCCATTTTTCACTTCCAAAATGTCACCCCATTAGAAGATTTAGAGGCTGTATCCCTTCCTGATAATGTCCCTGATTTAGTGATTGCGGGCGAACAAGATGCCTTGGCGGAATATTTGGCTGAATTTCATCCTACAGCCGAAGAAGCCTTTAATGAGGCAGATACCCCTATTGAGGAAGACACCCGCATTCAAAACCTCAATTTCCGTGAAGATACCATCATTGATGAGGTGATTGAACCCACACCAAGTAACGTTTTTGGAACCTCTGGGAACGACTTCTTTGACACAGAAATTCCTGATGACAAGCAATTCATCGGTGATAATCAACTGCTCTTTGCTGGGTCTGGTGATGACTTTGTGGATGTTAGCTTTGCTCCTGGCGGTTCTCGCAGCAGAATTGACTTAGGGAGTGGTGATGACATCATTTTTGCTGGTAGCAATAACCGCATCATCGCTGGTTCTGGGGATGACACCTTATTCCTCGGTTACGGTGAAGGTAACAATACCGTCACAGGTGGTTCAGGAATGGATCAATTCTGGCTCACTACGGATGATATTGACCTACCTGCTAATGCTAATACCATCACTGATTTTACCATTGGTGAGGATGTAATCGGCTTTGGAGCGACGGATCTCACCTTTGACGATTTGATGTTAACTCAAGATGGTGCAGATACTACTCTCAACGCACTAGGACAAGATTTAGCCATCCTACGAGGAGTTGAGTCGACTGACTTGAGTTCGGCTGATTTCGTTTTTGGCTAATTATTTTCTGTGGGGTAGGTATCATAAACATTCAACAGAAACATAGTCATATATAGTCAAGTCGAGACAAATATGTTAAGTTTATTTGTACTCAATTAGAGTCTCCTTGACAAAAATTAATGACTCCTTTGAGTTGCTTAATGGTACAATTAAACCAGACTAATAATGCTCACACTTACATAATACTAAATTAACAAATAATTAAGAATTAGTCGTCAGATAACTTTCCTTCATTTAAGCAATTAATTTATGAGATTAGTTGAGAGACATATTATTCAAAAAAATCATCGGTTTTACCCTGAAATTGACCGACTCTGTTTCTTATCGAAAAATCTCTATAATTATGCTAATTATTTAGTTCGTCAATCTTTTATATTTGAAAATACTTATCGTAACTATAATGATATTCAGAAAAACTTGCAATCACAATCAGACTATAAAGCTATGCCAGCTAAAGTTTCTCAACAGGTTTTGATGATAATTGAGAAAAACTGGAAGAGTTTTTTAGCCGCTAATAACGCTTACAAAGAAACCCCATCAAAATTTAAAGG
>JASJDN010000013.1 GCA_030065205.1 Crocosphaera sp. | reverse complement strand
TCTCCAGAGATTTGACTCAAAGCATATTCAATGGCTTTAGCTAAATCAGGATATGTTCTCGCACCAATTTTTCGTAAAATACTTTTAAGCTTTGACCAACAATTTTCAATGGGGTTAAAATCAGGGGAATAAGTGGATGGATTTTTTGGTCTTTACTCAGTTGGCGATCGCTTATAAAGTCTTTTCCATAAAGTTATTCTACCTCACTAGCCTGGGAAATGCTATATTCTAAGGCAGGTGGTAGAATTTTTAATGATAGAACTTGGGATCAAATGCCTATTGCTTGGAATGAACATTTGATGCAATATAAGCATAAATTTTCTAGTAAAAGTCAATTTAATTTCGTGTTAACATAGCTAATTGAGGCTAAATCTATTTATATTATTAGGTCAATATGCCCGCCAGAGATATCTTTCATGATGCTGTTATTCATGCACTAGAAAGGGATGAATGGAAAATTACTCATGATCCCTATCTAATTTATTATGAATTAGGTAAAATGTATATAGATTTGGGGGCTGAAAAGATTTTAGCTGCTGAAAAAGAGAACCAAAAAATAGCAGTTGAAATTAAAAGTTTTATTCAAACGGCAGCCGTTTCAGAATTTCATACTGCACTAGGTCAATTTATTAATTATCGTACTATCTTACAAGAATCAGAACCTGATAGAACTTTATATCTAGCTATTCCTGATGATACCTACAATTCTTTATTTCAAACACGATTTGTTCAAAAAATTATGGTAGAGTATCAATTAAAACTGATTATTTATAAACCAACTGAAGAGGTTATTAAACAATGGATAAATTAGAAAAATATAGCTCTATTATACAAAAAAATTTGCAAGAGTATGCTCAGTTTAGCCAAGATAAAGATATTGAAACGGAATTAATTTTTGATACCATTAGACACCATTATCAAATTGTTAATGTGGGTTGGAAAAATGACAATTGGATTTATGGTTGTATTTTACATTTAGATATTAAGAATGATAAAATATGGATTCAACATAATGGAACAGAAATAGAAATAGGGGAAGAATTAGTTAAACAGGGTGTTCCTAAATCAGATATTGTTATCGGTTTTCATCCTCCTTTTAAGCGACAATTTACGGAATATGCTGTTAATTAAACTATCAAATGGATAGATTAACCTGTAAAGAGGGTGATAACTTTTTATATATAACTCATTTTATATGATTAACAATATTATTCTAGCCATCAAAGCTAATCAAGTAATTATTTCTCGTCATGCAAAAGAAGAAGCTGAAGCAGATAGTTTAAAGTTAGATGAAATTTTTATTTCAGTTATTGACGGAGACATCATTGAATTTTATGAGGATGATAAACCATACCCAAGTTGTTTAATTTATGGTAATAATCAGCACCAGGAACCAATTCATAGTGTTTGGGCATATAATAAAGATACAGGCTATGCTGTTTTGATCACAGTTTATCGTCCAAATCCTAATAAGTGGATAAATTGGCGTACTAGAAGACAAACAAATTAATCATATTAAATTTGGAATTAATTAAAATGCTACCAATTAATCAATGTTTTACTTGTTCTGGTAATTTAGAAGAAAAAGAAGTTACTGAAATGGTACAAGGAGGTGGTAATACAGTTAGTTTAAAGGTAACAGCTTTAGTCTGTCAAAAATGTGGAGAACGCTATTATCATACAGATATTGTAAGAAAATTTGAAGAAATTAAAGCTAAATTAGAACGTCAAGAAACAGAAGATTTTACTTTAGTTGGTCAATCTTTTACCGTGAATTAGGTGCATTACATTGGCATTAATGCACCCTACAAGATCGGCGATCGCACTTCTTCCGTCAACCAACTTCTATTATCATTATTAACTTCATAGTCTTTGGTTTCCGGATTAAAAGTCCTAGTTCCACTCGAAGGATCATCATTGCCAACAACATCAAATATTCGTTTTAATTCTTTAGAAGATATATGAAATAGTATCTTATTTCTCAATCGATCTGAAACAAAAAATATACCTGAAAAACCACTATCTTTCTCATCAATAATAAAAACATAACTATGAATAATTTGATGACAAATAAAAAGAAGTTTTCGGTTTTCATGTTTAGGTGATTCTAAATTATAAAGCGTATCAAAATCATCCCAATTGAAGCGATGAACATTTTTTAAGTTTGGATAGCTTATACAAATCCAATTTTTATTAATCACTTGATTTGACAATTTTTTTGCCTCTATTAGTTTTCTGATAGAGTAAAATCCAATCATGATTTGCCTTTCAATTTCAGCAAGCTCAGGCTCATCTAAATTTTTATTCATTTCCCATTTATCAATCTCTTTAACAAGTTCAAGTAGTGGATCTTTCCAATAACATGATTCCCAAATCATTTTTTCTTACCTTGATGATACATGATATACTATAGCTTAAAAAGCAGGGTGAGTCCTTAAAAACCCACCCTAAACTATCAGAAACGAAACCTAATTAACGGTGGTTTCTGCCTCAATATTCCGCTTACTATGGCCATTACCATTACCTATTTCTAACTGCCTGGCAGCTAAATATTGATACATTTGCCAACGGGTATTAACATCCTGTTGCGCTTCTTTAAGCAGTTTTTTGGCAGCATCCGGTTTACTTCTAGCTAACATTTTGAAACGGTTTTCTTGATACATGGTTCGTTCAATGGGAAGCTTCGGACTTCTCATATCTAACTGTAAGGGGTTCTTTCCTTCTCCGACTAAGTCGGGATGATACCGATACAATAACCAGCGTCCACTGTCCACAATGTCCTTCTGATAACTCATAGCAGTGGTCATATTGATACCGTGGGCGATACAGTGAGAATAGGCAATAATCAAAGAGACACCCTCATAGGCTTCTGCTTCTAAAAAGGCTTTGATACTATGCTCATTCTTTGCACCCATAGCTACACTAGCTACATAAACGTTACCGTAAGTCATGGCCATTAACCCTAAGTCTTTCTTGGGTGAGGGTTTACCTCCAGAGGCAAACTTAGCAACCGCAGCGCGAGGAGTGGCTTTAGAAGCTTGCCCCCCAGTGTTAGAATAAACTTCGGTGTCCATGACCAAAATATTGACGTTGCGGCCACTGGCTAACACATGGTCCAACCCACCGTAACCAATATCATAGGCCCAACCGTCACCCCCGATGATCCACACACTCTTTTTAACTAAATAGTCGGCGACAGACTGCAACATCGTCACCTTAGCTTGCAGGGACTCATCTAGGTTACTGTTGCTTAACTCCCCTAAACGGTGTTTGAGGATAGCAACCCGTTCCCGTTGTTCAAAGATGTCTGCTTCGTCTATCTGTTTGGCGTTTAATAACTCTTGCGCTAGGGTTTTTCCTATATCAGAAGCAAGACTTTTCACCAACTCCGTCGCAAACTCCGTTTGTTTATCGATGGAGACACGGAACCCTAACCCAAATTCTGCGTTATCTTCAAAGAGAGAGTTTGACCAAGCAGGTCCTCTTCCTTCTTGGTTATGAGTCCAAGGGGTAGTGGGTAAGTTTCCGCCATAGATAGAAGAACATCCCGTGGCGTTGGCTACTACCATACGATCGCCGAATAACTGAGTGGCTAATTTAATATAAGGGGTTTCTCCACATCCTGCACAGGCACCGGAAAACTCAAATAAAGGTTCTTGCATCTGTTGATGGCTTATTTTGTTGAGTTTGAGGGTATTTCGGTCAGGGTTGGGAATAGATAGAAAATAGTCCCAGTTTTCTCGTTCTTGTTCCCTGATAGGCAGTTGTGGGGCCATATTAATGGCTTTTAGTTTGGGTTGGGATTTGTTTTTCGCAGGACAAACATCCACACAAACACCGCAACCGGTACAGTCTTCGGCAGCCACTTGTATCGTGAACTTCAGTTCTGTTTTCTTCCAGTCTAAGTCTTTCGCGTCGGCACTTTTGAAGCTTTCCGGGGCATTAGTAAGGGCTGCTTCTTCATACACTTTAGACCGGATGACAGCGTGGGGACAAACCAGAACACATTTACCACATTGAACGCAAACATCTTCCTCCCAGACGGGGACTTCTTGGGCGACGTTGCGCTTCTCCCATTTTGCTGTACCACTGGGGTAAGTACCATCGCAGGGTAACGCGCTTACAGGGATGTCTTCCCCTTGTCTGGCCATCATTTTACCTAACACATCCCGAATGAATGCGGGGGCCGTATCTGGGATAGGATGTGCAATATCAGAGGCGTTATTATCAATGCTCTTGGGTATAGTAACTTGATGAAGATGATCTAAAGCTGCGTCAACCGCTTTAATATTCATCTGTACGATGTCTTCCCCTTTCTTACCGTAGGTTTTACGGATGTATTTTTTGATCTGTGCGATCGCTTCTTCTTTGGGGAGTACATTGGCAAGGGCAAAGAAGCATACTTGCATGACTGTATTTATGCGTCCACCCATCCCTGCATTTTTGGCCACTTCGTAGGCGTTGATAACATAAACTTTGATGTTTTTGTTAATAATATGTTCTTGCACAGGACGGGGTAACTGTTGCCAGACATATTCGGGTTGGTAGGGACTATTAATAAGAAATGTTGACCCTTCGATAGCCGATTCTAAGAGGTCAAATTTTTCTAAAAATTCCCATTGATGACAAGCAATAAAGTTGGCTTTTGTTACTAAGTAAATAGACTTGATGGGGTTGGGACCAAAACGGAGGTGAGAGACGGTAACAGATCCGGATTTTTTGGAGTCATAAACGAAATAACCTTGGGCATAGTTATTCGTTTCTTCTCCAATAATTTTAATGGAGTTTTTGTTAGCACCGACGGTTCCATCTGACCCTAACCCATAGAAGATTGCTCGGACAACGTTATCAGGTTCGGTGGAAAAATTGGAATCGTAATCAATGCTGGTATTGCTCAAATCATCTTTAATACCAATAGTAAAATGATTTTTAGGGTTATCTAATGCTAAGTTATCAAATACCCCTTTTACCATAGCTGAGGTAAACTCTTTGGAGGATAAACCATATCTTCCTCCTACTATTTTCGGCAGAGGCATTTCCTGACAACATTCCATAAACCCTGTCACCACATCTACGTATAAAGGTTCTCCTGCTGACCCGGCTTCTTTGGTACGATCTAAAACAGCAATTTTCTTGACGGTTTTGGGTAACGCCTCAATTAATTTTTCTGCTGCAAAGGGACGATATAACCGAACTTTTAAAACCCCTACTTTTTCCCCTTGACTCATTAAATAATCTACAGTTTCGTGGACGGTTTCACAACCGGAACCCATTAAAATAATCACCCTTTCTGCTTCAGGATCACCGTGATATTCGTATAACTGATATTGTCTTCCGGTGAGTTGGGCAAACTTATCCATTGTCTGCTGTAAAATGTCGGGATAAGCTGCATAGAAGGGGTTTACCGTTTCCCTTGCTTGGAAGTAAACATCGGGGTTTTGTGCCGTTCCCCTAATAACCGGGCGATCGGGGGTTAACGCCCTTTGTCTATGGGCGATCACCCATTCGTCTTTGATCAGCGATCGCAACACCCCATCATCCAATAATTCTACTTTCTGCACTTCATGGGATGTCCTAAACCCATCAAAAAAGTGTAGTCCGGCGACTCGACTCTCATAACTGGCTGCGGTGGTGATGGCTGCAAAGTCTTGGGCTTCTTGCACGGATGCAGAGGCGATCATGGCTAACCCGGTACTCCGGGCGGCCATGACATCGGCATGATCTCCGAAGATAGACAAGGCTTGGGCAGCCAGCGATCGCGCGGCGACATGGATGACGGTGGCAGTGAGTTCCCCTGCTATTTTGTAGAGGTTGGGGATCATCAATAATAAGCCCTGAGAGGCGGTAAATGTGGTGGTTAACGCCCCTGTTTGCAACGATCCGTGGATGGCCCCGGCTGCCCCTCCTTCACTTTGCATTTCCACGATAGAAGGGACGGTTCCCCAGAGGTTGGGTTGTCCACTAGATGCCCAAGCGTCAGCCCATTCTCCCATGGGTGATGAGGGGGTAATGGGATAAATGGCGATCACTTCGTTGAGACGGTAGGCAACTCTGGCAACGGCTTCGTTTCCATCAATAGTGGCGTAGGTTTTGCTGTTCATAGTGTTCTCTGTCATTTAGCGATCGATCAGGTTGAATGGTAATTTTTGTTGCAAAGACTTGACAAGTTTAGGAAAAAATATCAAAAAATGATTGATTTTTGAGGTCTGATTAAGGCAACATTAGGGTTGTTTTTGATAGGGGTTTGTCATAGGGTTTAATGATGAGACTTCTACCTTTATGATCGAACATAATTCAAAAGACAGAACAATTTATTATGTTTTTTTAATACCGTTATTTTAGCTATTAGTTTTGTTATAATGGAATTGGTTGTTTTAACTTTCTAAAGGGATAAAAAAATTAGGATAAAATAAACGGGAGTTAGGGAAGAGTTTTGTTGATGATTGTTTACACAATGTACTTTGTTTGTATCTGACTATTTACCGTAAACGTTGTTAGAATAATAATAATGTTTTCTATCAACTGAAAATGAGTGATCCTGTAACCATTGAAGATATTTACGCACTGTTTAAAGCGTCTCACGCAGAATTAAAAGCTTCTGGTGAAGAGTTTGATCGTCGTCTCCTAGAAAGCGATCGCCGTGCAGAAGAAGCGAAACGAGAAAATGAACGCACCATGGCCGAACTTAAACGTACAGTAGCAGAAACCACCCGTGCAGTCAATAGTTTAACCACTCGTTGGGGAAGGTTTGTAGAGGAGTTAGTTGAACCAGCTATTTTACAACTATTTCAAGGAAAGGGAATAGATGTTAAAGAAGTTTACCCTCGCGCGAGGGTAAAACGTCAAGGTATTGCCATGGAAATTGATATTTTAGCGGTGGATGATACGGAGTTAGTTCTAGTAGAATGTAAGTCGAGATTATCTAAGGATGATGTAGATGAATTTATCGAAAAATTGACCCGTTTTAAAACAGCTTTTCCCCATTATCAAAATTATCATGCTTATGGTGCCGTTGCCGGGATAAAAATAAATGAAGGGATCGATCGCTATGCTTATAAAAAGGGTTTATTTGTGATTAAACCGTCTGGAGATACAGTTGCTATTATTAATGATGATAATTTTCAACCGATGACTTGGTAAAGAAAAGTAAAAAATCGTAGGGTGGGCAAATAAATAACTTATATTAATTAACTAAAGATGCTAATATATTGCCCACCTTGCAAACATTTTGAATCCTGATTTTTTTGCTATTAACCTTATGTCTAGACTCTTATCACCTCATCAATCATTAAATAAAGCTTTCCTCAAAGTTAAACCCACTCGTCAACATTTTGAGCAGTTTAAAAATAATTTACAACAGTTATTAAACAGTATCAAGGAAACAGAATCAGAAGAATATAATAAAAATCTACTGCGAGATTTTCTAAAAGATACTTATTATCAAGATAATTATTTTATCAACACGAAATATAAGAAGGACTTGGTTATTTACAATAACAAAACTGATAAGAGTACAGTGGGGGTTATTTTAGAGTGCAAAAAACCCAATAATCAAGCTGAAATGCCTAAGTTAGATCAGCTTAATGTGAAAGCATTACAGCAGTTACTATTATATTTCTTTCAAGAGAGAATTACAGAAAATAATTTTAATCATAAACATCTTATTATTACTAATGTTTATGAATGGTTCATTTTTGATGCACAAGACTTTGAACGGTTATTTTATCAAGACAAAGCTTTAGTTAAACAGTTTAATGAGTTTACCGATAAAAATTTAACCGGTACAAGTACAGACTTTTTCTATAAAGATATTGCCAAAACTGCGATCGCTAAAAAAGAAACAGAATTAAACTTTGTTTATGTTAATCTACGGGAAAGTATAGACAATGAAAAACAGTTACGGGATTTATATAAGTTATTTTCCCCTGAACATTTATTAAAGTTACCCTTTCTCAATGATAGTAATAGTTTAGATAAAGAATTTTATAACGAGTTACTATATATTATTGGTTTGACGGAAGTGAAGGAGAAAAATAAGAAGTTAATTAAACGAAATAAAGCAGGAAAACGAAACATTGGATCATTGATTGAAAATACAATTATACAATTAGATAATGATCTTGATCTCAAAAACCCATTACAGTTTGGTGATAGTAAAGAAGAGCAACTTTTTAATGTTAGTTTAGAGTTAGTGATTACTTGGATTAATCGTATTTTATTTTTAAAGTTATTAGAAGCACAATTAATTAACTATCATCAAGGAGATAAATCTTTTGCCTTTTTAAACCTAGATAAGATTCAAGATTATAATACCTTAGATTTTCTCTTTTTTAAGGTTTTAGCTTACGAAAATAGTCAAAGGGATGATTATATAAATCAAAAATTTGGTAAAGTTCCCTATCTCAATAGTTCATTATTTGAGAAAACGGAATTAGAACAAGAAACTATCTGTATTAGTAATCTTCTTAATGAGAATTTACCTATTTTTTCAAGTACAGTGTTAAAAGATACCACAGGAAAAAAACGCACAGAAAACTTAAATGCACTACAATATTTATTTGAATTTCTTAATGCTTATGATTTCAGTAGTGAGGGTTCCGAAGCAATACAAGAAGATAATAAACGCTTAATTAATGCATCGGTTTTGGGGTTAATATTTGAGAAGATAAACGGTTATAAAGATGGTTCCTTTTTTACCCCTGGTTTCATCACTATGTATATGTGTCGAGAAACGATAAGACGGGGAGTTATTCAAAAGTTTAATGAGGTGAAAAAATGGAACTGTAACACCATTAATGATCTCTATAATAAGATTGATGATAAAACAGAAGCAAACGAGATTATCAATAGTCTAAAAATTTGTGATCCTGCGGTGGGTTCGGGTCATTTTTTGGTATCTGCTTTAAATGAAATCATTACTATAAAAAGTGAGTTAAAAATATTACAAGATAAGCATGGTAAGACATTACGAGACTATCGGATAGAAGTGGTAAATGATGAGTTAGTGATTGAAGATGATAATGAAACGTTGTTTGAATATAATCCTAAGAATAAGGAAAGTCAGCGAGTACAAGAAACTTTATTTCATGAGAAACAGACAATCATCGAAAATTGTTTATTTGGGGTAGATATTAATCCTAACTCGGTTAATATTTGTCGGTTACGGTTATGGATAGAATTATTGAAAAATGCTTATTATAAAGGGGAAAATGAGTTAGAAACCTTACCCAATATTGACATTAATATTAAGTGTGGGAATTCTTTAATTAGTCGGTTTACATTAGACTCAGATTTAAAAGTAGCGTTGAGTAAGAGTAAGTCAGACATTAATACTTATCAAACTGCTGTCCAAACTTATCGCAGTGCAAAAAATAAAGAAGAAAAGCGAGAAATGGAACGATTGATTACTAAAATAAAGGAGAATTTTAAAACAACTTTATATGGTACTGATCCCAAAAAGGTTAAACTAAGAAAGTTAGAATGCGATTTATATTTATTGGAGAATCAAACTACTTTATTAGAGGAGACAAAAACAGAAAAGAAAAAGAAAGAAAAGAAGATGACTAAGTTACAAAATGACATAGATAAGTTAACGGTTGAGTTAGAAGAAATAGAAAGCGGTAAGTTATATCAAAATGCGTTTGAATGGCGGTTTGAATTTCCAGAAGTGTTAAATAATAAGGGTGATTTTGTTGGTTTTGATATCATTATTGGTAATCCTCCTTATATTCGTCAGGAAGAAATTAAAACGTTTAAACCTTATTTAAAAGAACAATATAACTGTTATACAGGAGTTGCTGACTTATTTGTTTATTTCTATGAAAAAGCTTATACTCTTCTCAAGAAACAAGGTATCTTAACTTATATTTCTTCTAATAAATACTTTCGTTCAGGATATGGGGAAAAATTGCGCTCATTTTTAACCACAAATACCACCATACATACTTTAATAGACTTTGGTGATGCACCGGTATTTGAAGAAGCGATCGCTTATCCTAGTATCATAGTAACACAAGCTTCTAGCTTGTTAA
This sequence comes from Crocosphaera sp., assembly GCA_030065205.1. GTDB lineage: Bacteria > Cyanobacteriota > Cyanobacteriia > Cyanobacteriales > Microcystaceae > Crocosphaera. The sequence goes on along the minus strand of JASJDN010000013.1, from coordinate 59,349 downwards.
AAGAAAGCCAAACGATACAAGTATTAAACTGGAAAATAGATAATTCTATCGATGATTTTATTGCTATTTTAAATCAAGATAGTTTTACCCTACAGCAACAAGATTTATTATCAGAAGGATGGAGGTTAGAATCTTCTGAAGTATTACAGTTATTAGATAAATTAAGAAATGCAGGAACCCCATTAGGAGAATATGTTAACGGTAGGTTTTATTATGGTATTAAAACAGGGTTTAATGAAGCGTTTGTTATTGATAAAGACACTAAAAATAGACTAATTTCTGAACATTCTTCTTCCGCAGAGGTTTTAAAACCCTTTCTAAGAGGAAGAGATGTTAAACGATGGGTTATTAATAATCCTGAGTTATGGTTGATTTTTACTAGAAGAGGAATAGATATAAAACAATATCCTGCTATTTTGAATTATTTGAATCAGTATAAAGATAGATTAACTCCAGGAATAAAAGGAGGAAGAAAAGCAGGAAGTTATCAATGGTATGAGATACAAGATAATATTGCTTATTATAAAGAGTTTGAAACTTCTAAGATTTTGTATCAAGAAATTGCAACTTATCAAGCGTTTGCATGGGATATTTCCGGTTTATACTCTAATAATAAAACTTTTTTAATTCCTGACTCTAATTGATTCTTATTGGGTTTACTAAATTCACAATTAGTTTGGTTTTTTCTCGATTATACTACTTCTAAATTACAAGGAGACGCATTTGCTATGCAAACTCCCTATGTTTCACAAATACCTATCCCAAAAGCAACAAATAAACAAGATGCTGACATTACAGAAATAGTCAATAAAATTATCAAAATAAAAAATAATAATCCTGATGCAGATGTCAGTCACTTAGAGAAAGAAATAGATGAAATAGTCTATGAATTATATGGATTAACCCCCGAAGAGATTGCTATAGTAGAGGGTAGTGTAACCAAATAATTGACATGGACATAATGATATTATGTCCCTACAAATATACCACCGCAGGGATTTAACACTGTTAAATCCTGAACACTGTTAAATCCTTCCATTAAAGTCACTTTTTTGGTGTATTACGCTGCGCTAATACACCCTACTGTCAAACTAAAATAACTGAAATTTTTGCCTTTTGGGACTGTTTTATCTCGTCTCTTCTATTCCCCAAAAACAGAGGTTACAAGCGCACACCTTTTCCATTGTGTATAGAATACCATGTCAAGTCAACTAAAAGCAAGCATTTTTAACATTCCTTGATTATTATCGTTCCGTGGGCAAATATCTTTAATACTCTAGTTAAATGAAATAACTTTTTGGCTTTGCCCACCCTACTGTTTTATCTGGTTCTTTCTATTACTCAAAAACAGAGGTTACAAGCGCACACCTTTTCCATTGTGTATAGAATATCATGTCAAGTCAACTAAAAGCAAGCATTTTTAACATTAGTTTTTGCCTTTTGCCTTTCGCGTAGCGGTGTGTTAGGCCAACTATAATTTTTCGTAATAGGTTAGAATTTTTTTATGCCGTAACGCACCAAAGTTACTTTTTTGGTGTATTACGCTGCGCTAATACACCCTACTATTACTAAAAAAACATCATGAGTAAAACAGTCAGTCTCACCATTCCCGATAACTTATATGAAACCATAACTAAAATTGCCAAAAACAAAGGTCAAACCTCAGAAAGCTTAATTATGGAATGTGTAGAAAACTCATTCGCTTCTCTAGACAATGACCCCTTAGAACCCTTCATTGGTATAATTGATAGTCAAGGGTCAGATTGGTCTGAAAAACACGATCAATATCTAGGACAAGCATTATTAGATAACAACAATAACCAATAAATGACACCTATTTTTGCTGATACGTCTGGTTGGGCAAATATTTTAGATCGTTCTCAACCATTGCACCCTCTAGCTGTACAATTATATCAAATAGCTCGTCAAAATAGGCAGAAGATAATCACAACTAACTACATTATTACTGAATTAGTTGCATTATTGACAAGTCCTTTACGTATTCCCAGAAAAACAACAATTGCGTTGATTCAAAGTCTTAAGTCATCACCCTATATAGAAGTCATTCATATTAGTAGTGACTTAGATACAAAAGCATGGGAACTATTGATAAATCGTGTCGATAAAGAGTGGAGTTTGGTAGATTGTTCTAGTTTTGTACTTATGCAAGAAATGAAACTTTCTCAAGCATTAACAACTGATCATCATTTTGAACAAGCTGGATTTATTCGTTTACTAAAATAACTGAAATGTTTGCCTTTTGGGACTGTTTTATCTCGCTTCTTTTATTTCCCAAAAACAGAGGTTACAAGCGCACGCCTTTTCCATTGTGTATAGAATATCATGTCAAGTCAAGAAAAAGCAAGTATTTTTAACATTAATTTATCATCAGTCTTGTCTAACTATTGCGCTATAGTATGGTAACTAAGACCAACAAAATAGAGACAATCATCATGGTGGAAGACTCCTATAAAATCAATGTTGTGATCGAAAAAGATGACTATGGTTATTACGCATATTGTCCACAACTAGAAGGGTGTCAAACCCAAGGGGACACCATAGAAGAAATTAAAAGTAATATAACTGAAGCAATAGAACTCTATTTATCTACTCTATCGGAGGAAGAAAAAAAAGAAAGATTAAGTCAAGAGATTATAACAATGACAATGGAGGTAAAAGTTGCCTAAACTTCCCAGGTTAACTGCAAAAGAAGCTGAAAAACTCTTATTAGATGCAGGGTTTATGCAAATAAGAAGTCAAGGAAGTCATCGCATCTATCTTAAAGATAATATCAGAGTTGTCATTCCTTTTCATTCAGGCAAAATATTACATCCTAAAATTACCAAGCAAGTCTTAAATGCAATTGAAAATCGTCAAGTAGTTCAATTGTTCTGCTATTATTCTTAAACTGTTTGATTTTTGGGAGTGTTTTATCTCGTTTTTCCTCTTCCCAAAAATAGGAGGTTACAAGCGCACACCTTTTCCATTGTGTATAGAATATCATGTCAAGTCAACTAAAAGCAAGCATTTTTAACATTAATTGATTATCAGTCTTGCCTAACTATTGCGCTATAGTATTATGAACCCATCATCAGTATTATGAACCCATCATCCCTAAAGTTGCCAAAACAAACAGCGATCGCTCACAATAACGAATATGATAAATTGTAGTTACAGATGAAATAGTGTCAATACGATGAAAATCTCAGAGATAGCATCAGAAAAAATAGACAAACTACCCCTAGAAAAACAACAAGAAGTCTTAGACTTTATCGAGTTTATACAATCAAAAATAGAACCTGAAAAAATAGGCAAACCCATATTATTCCCCGAAACAACTCAAGAAATCACAACTCAAGAAAAATTAGCAGGTTCGATGAAAGGTACATTTATTTTACCCTTATCTGAAGATTTTGATGAACCTTTAGAAGAATTTGAGGGTTATATGTAATGAGTGGTGTTTTAATAGATACCCATGTTTTTATCTGGTTAGCTGAAAATGATTCTACTTTACCTACTGCAATCATAGATTATCTAGAAAATACAGACAATGTCTTTGTCAGTGTTGCTAGTTTTTGGGAAATATCGATTAAAGTTAAAATTGGTAAACTTGCACTGAGTTGTGATTTTAATGACATAGAAACTCGCTTCTTAGCAACTCGCTTTAAGTTGTTATCAATTACTTTGCAGGATACTATCAAACTTTATCATTTACCTTTATACCATAAAGATCCTTTTGACCGTATTTTAATTGCTCAATAAACTATCTAATTTATCTCCAGAACAACTTAACACAGTTTTGAAGTTTATTGAGTCAATAGAAACCTTAGAAGAAAACAATAAAACTCAACAAAAAACAGTCATAGAAAAAATGGGAGGTTATCCTAAGTTTTTACTGGAAAGTTCTGGGAATTTATCAGATAGAGATATTCGTAAAAAAATAATAGCAGACAAAATCAAAGAAAAACATCAAAGAAGACATAACTAACAATAATGAATAGCTATCCTTTTAATCGAGTGTTTTTTCCTCAGCGATAAGTCTATAACTGGGACTGTTTTATCTCGTCTCTTCTATTTCCCAAAAACAGAGGTTACAAGCGCAAACCTTTTCCATTGTTTATAGAATATCATGTCAAGTCAACTAAAAGCAAGCATTTTTAACATTAATTAATAATTTTTGCCAACGATCGCTCAACTGTGATAGGGATCACATTTAACCCGTGATCAAAATCAAACAGTGAGTCGAAATTTTTCACAACGATTTGGGAATACTGACTAATAAACCTTACTTTTAAACTAATAACCCTATGAAAATCACCCTTACCCTCTTGACTACCCTCGTTTCTGGTAGTTTAATCATGGCAGGTTCAGCAACAGCCCAAGATTATTCCCGTAGTCGTCCCCAGAATTTTGATAATTGCGATTATGGGAATTATCTGGTGACCAATAATGGTCGTTGTGTTGATTTATCAGGAGATAATTCTAACCGTTACAATTTTTATGAAGCCAAATTTTTTACAGCTTTAAAAAATGCAGGAATTTCCCTGAGTTTTGAAACCTGTGAAGCGGGACTTTTAGGGTATTATCAGCCTGATTATAATAGAATGACCATGTGTCAAAATAATCGACAAGATTTTAATCTTTATATTGAAACCTTAGCCCATGAAAGTTGGCACGTAGTTCAAGATTGTGCTGCGGGATTGGACAATGGTTCCGTTGTTCCCATTATGAATGCTGATTCTTCTACTTTTCGTTCTATTTTAGCCAGTTTAGGTTCGGCTGATTGGCAAAGTTTAAATCTCTATGATCCTCAAGACTTACCCTATGAAGGGGAGGCATTTCTGATGGAAAAACATCCCGATAAGGTATTACAAGCGTTAAATGCTTGTGCTTCTGGCCGATAATTATCGTTAGGTTATTTCACGCGATCGCTTGACGGATAACGTTATCCGTCAAGGATTAAACTAGATTTAATTTTATCGTCTGCGTCGTCGAACTGTACGAGATTGTCTATTTTTTAGGGAACCATAACGGGAATGTCCCCCTAACTCTTGGCTAACTTGTTGAAAGATATCACGACGTAAATAGGGATACTCCCCCACCCATAAATTATGTTGAGGAAAATAAACATCCGTAATCTTATCAATACGGCTTAAATCGGCGGTTTTGGACAAAATTAGCATTTCTGCTATTTGTCCCGGTTTAATGACCCGATAAAGACGGTTTATAGGGGCTTGTGTAATGGCGGTAAATCCCTCTTCATCTCCCACTTCGATATTAATTCGTCGTTCTCGGTTTTCAATCACCATCAACTCCCCCCATTTATTCACCGTTTGTTCTTCCCCCACCAATTCCTCAGTAATAAACACATCCAAGACTTGTCCTTGCCAAAATCCACAATAGGGATAGCGACGGTATTTGCCATTGCGAACACTAGCCCATAACACAGGACCCCATAGCCAATATAATCCAGCAATGATATCAAAGATCAGTTTAATGGTTTGTGCCCCCGAGCCGACTAGTATACCCAATAACCAAGTCACCACTAAAGCGATCAAAGAAATAAACAAACGTTGTAATAAATCTCGCCATTTTCCCCAATAAAAGGAATATTGGCTTCCTGTGGCAATGGGGGGGATAATTTCTTCTAATGCGTCACGGGTTAAGGGGACTAACATGGTGATGTTGATGAATTGGATTGGAGCTATTTAACGGTATTAAACCCCTAAGTCCAAATTATAGTGACTTTTTGGGTTTTAAGAATAATATTTTGAAGAAAAATCCTAGGGCTAGAGTTTTTTTGTACTAAAAAAGGGGTTAATGCGAGTCATACAAGTCCCTTTAATTTTGTAAATTTTTGACGACTAAACTAATTACATAACTCATCCCAGATACTAAAATAATAGTTGCCCCAGACGTAACATTAAAAGAATAAGAAATAATTAATCCCAGGGTTGTAAAGAGCATTCCTAAACTCATAGAAACTAAGATAATATATTTTATATCTTTGAAAAATTGACTGGCGATCGCAGCCGGGATTGTTAACAATGCAATCACTAATATTAACCCCACAACCTGCATTACCATCACCACCGTTAAAGCGATCACTCCTACTAATAATAGATATAAACTATCCACAGGAACATTACGAGTTATGGCAAAAGTGGGGTCAAAAGAAATGGCTAAAAATTCTTTATAAAATAAACTAACAACTAACAGAATAATAATATCTAAAACCAACATTATGATCAAATTTTCGTGAGAAACGGTTAAAATACTGCCAAATAAATAACTCATTAAATCTGCTTTATAACCAGGTGTTAAATCAATTAAAATAATACCGATTGCCATTCCTACCGCCCACATTACCCCAATTAAACTATCGGCACGTTGTGCAGTTTTTCTGACCACTAAACCCATACCTAAAGCAGATAACAAAGCAAAGACTATCGCCCCAAAAATAGGATTAATTTGTAAATAATACCCTAATCCAATCCCACCATAAGCAGCATGGGCAATACCCCCACTAATAAAAACAATGCGATTAATCACCACAAAAGTCCCCACAATTCCACAAGCGATACTAACTAATACCCCTGCAAAAAGAGCATTTCTCATGAAATCAAATTGTAGTAATTCCAAAATTGTTTCTAACATTAATTATTCATGATAATGTAACGGACAATCATGATTAGAAAGGACTCGATGAGGAACTCCATGAGCAATTAAATCCACAGGACACTGATAAGTTTGTTCTATTGTTTCCGTACTCAAAGGAGGATCACCATGAAAAAAGAGACGATGGTTCAGACAGCCTACGGTTTTAACATAAGCTGAAATTGCCCCAATATCGTGAGAAATCATAATAATGGTAATAAATTGATTTAATTCTTTTAATAACTCATAAATACTGCTTTGTCGTTGCGGATCGACACTGGCAGTCGGTTCGTCTAATAATAGTATACGGGGTTCTGATGCCAAAGCCCGCGCAATATATACCCGTTGACGTTGACCCCCAGACAATTCAGCAATGGTTCTATCCCGTAATTCTAGCATTCCTACCTGTTCTAAGGTACGATTAACGATAATCTCGTCTTTAGGGGTGTAACGCTGCAATAAACGCCGTTTTCCCAGTCTTCCCATCCGTACCACTTCAGCAACACTAACAGGAAACTCTCGATCTAATTCTAACAATTGAGGAACATAACCAATATAACGCCTTCCTTTCCTAACAGTATGACCTAAAATTTTTACAGTACCTTGATAGGGTTTCATTAGTCCTAATAAGACTTTAAATAAGGTGGTTTTTCCTCCACCATTAGGACCAATTAAGCCCACAAAATCCCCTTCATTAATTATCAAATTAATGTCTTCTAAAACGGGATTTTTATTATATTTTGCCCACACATGACTAAGATTAATGACTTCAGTTTTCATAAGTTTATAAGATTAATTATTGTCTTCTTTTAAAACTTTGGCAAAAGTTTGAGAAACCTCTAGCAAATTATTAGACCAATCTTCATTAATTGCACTAATTAATAACACTTCTCCCTCGATTTCTTTAGCGATAGTTTTAGCTGATTGACTACTGAATTCTGGTTGAGCAAAGATTACTTTGATGTTCTCTTCTTTTGCTTCTTTTATTAAGTTCCCTAACTCTGCTGCGCTGGGTTCTTGTCCTCCTACTTCAACCGCTACTTGAGTTAAGTTATATTCTTCAGCAAAATAACCCCAAGCAGGATGAAAAACAATAAACTTACGTTGTTTTATATTTGATAAATTACTTCTAATTTTATCATCTAATTCCTCAATTTCTTGTAAAAAATTATTGAGATTAGTCTGATAAGTTTCTTGATGTTTTGGGTCAAGTTTAACTAGGGTTTCATAAATGTTTTCTGCTTGAATTTTGACTAATCTTGGAGATAACCAAACATGAGGATCAAGGTTAGATTTTTCTCCATCATGGCTATGACCGTGATCATGACCATGATCATGATCATGATCAGTCATGGTTAACTTTTCAATTCCTTCGCTTGAGTCTACTGTTAACAGTTTGGGGTTGGCTTGGCTAATACGATCCATCCATACCGTTTCAAAGGGAACTCCAATACCGATATAAGCCTCTGCTTCACTTAATGCTTGTATTTGTTGGGGTTTGGGTTCATAAGTATCAGGAACTGCCCCTTGTGGAACCATTACATTCACTTTAATGAGATCGCCCCCGATTCTCTTAACAAAATATTTCTGGGGGATTATACTAACCGTGATGTCTAATTGATCTTGATGGTTACTTTGTTTTTGGTTATCATTGCTGTTAGTTTCAGAATTAACTGTATTGTTTGGATCGGTTGAAGTACATCCTGTTAGACCACCTATACTCAAAGTTAGGGTTAAGAGGATCATCGATAGTGATCTTTTAGAAGATTTCATAGATTGGCTTTCAAATAATAATGATAATCATTATCATAACAATAGCATAAAACAACAGACAGGGTTAGACCTGTCTGTTAAAAATAGAAGAGTTTAGCTAGGGTTTAAACTCAATTAGAAGTTCATTTCTGCTGCTTGGACTCGTTCCACTTGTTTCTTCTTAATGACTAAGAGAATTTGGGCTAACATGATACCAGCTAAGAAGATGATTAACCCTGTAATGCGTCCAGGACTTTGCAGAACCACTTCAACATCTTTTTGTCCGAAGCCACCCACATTAGGATTATTGGTTAAAGCTTGTCCCGCTTCAACTTCCATGCCTTCAGAAACCATTAATTCAGGACCGGCGGGGATGGTTTCTTCCACATCTCCGTCTGCTGTAGCGATGGTGACGATGTAGCTACCATCTTCTTGATCGCTAATTTTGCTAATGTTTCCAGCAACAGAGGCTTTGAAAGCGTTGTTATTGCTAGGTTGTCCGGTGGGATAAATTTGACCCCGACCACGGTTAGCCCCTAAATGCACCTGATATTTACCAAAGTTAACACTTTTATCATTAGCAGGATCAGGGGAGAGGACTGGGAAAACGATTTCTTGATATTGTTCCCCAGGTAAAGGCCCAACGATGACCACATTTTCCTGATCTTCGCGGTAGGGTTGGAAGTAGAGACTCCCTACCTCTTCCTTCATCTCTTCAGGAATGCGATCAGCCGGGGCAATTTTGAACCCTTCCGGTAACATTAAAACAGCCCCTACGTTGAGGCCCCCTTTAGAACCGTCTCCTAAAACTTGTTGGGAGTCGAGATCGTAAGGAATTTTCACCACAGCTTTAAACACTGTGTCCGGTAAAACAGATTGAGGGATTTCTACTTCAGCAGGTTTTTCTGCTAAGTGACAGTTAGCACAAACAATGCGTCCTGTCGCTTCTCTGGGGGTTTCTGGGGCAGTTTCTTGAGCCCAGAAAGGATAAGCTGAAGCGGTTTGGGCATTACCCATGAATAAGACAACCGTTGCTACGGCGATCAAGAAACATCGCAGTAACGTTTGCTTACCCTTAGACCAAATTGCCGAAAAATCGGATATTCTCATTGCTCAGTCAAAATTATGTAATTCTTAAACAGTAAAGGGGGTTATCAGTTATCAGTTACCAGTTCAATTAGATTGGCCACTGTTAAGTGAACTTAAGCCCACCAGGGATTTTCATCAGTACGGAAGTCCGTTTCAGTCCATTCGCTGAATACCACTTTATCCCCCTCAGTCACATTAACATGAGCTAGGGCTAAAGACAGGGGCGCAGGGCCGCGAACCACCTTACCCTGAGCATTGTATTGAGAACCATGACAGGGACACATAAACTTGTCTTCACTGGCATTCCAGGGAACCACACAGCCTAAGTGAGTACAAACGGCATTGATACCGTAGTCAGCAATGGCGTTATCTCCTTCCACTACGAGGTAAGTGGGATCACCCTTTAACCCTTGGGCTAAAACGCGATCGCCTGCATTGTGAGTAGCGATAAATTCGCTGGCAATAACATCATTCCCCAAGGCATCTTTAGCAGTGACACCACCACCGGCACCACCACTCGAAGGAGGAATAAAATATTTCACCACCGGATACAAAGCACCGGCTGCAACGCCAGTGATGGTTCCAAAGGTGAGTAAGTTCATGAATTGGCGACGCCCCATATCGGGGACATCGGATGAACCGGATACTTGTGTCATAACGATTTCTGGATGGATCTAGGTTAGTGGGCAGGTTGAGAATTCAATCTCAGCGATAATTACAGGTTGTACGTTGTTTAAAAGAATATGATGGCAACCATGTTTTAGACAAGCAGATGACCAAAATTTTTGTCTCTTTCCATAGACACAGTTTGGCAGTCTACCCAGTCCACATTAAATTATTACAGAAATTCGTTAATAATCGATAACAACTTTAATCAAAAAATGATCTAGGGTCAAAGCGTTGACGAGAAATCTATTTTATTTTAAGAATTGTGAAGTTGTCTCAATGGAGAGAATCAATTTTTTTTCCTGAAGAAATCCCCCATTGCTCACTGTAAGCCAAAGGTTAAGGATCAGGAATTATGGTATCGTTGATAATGCCGTAATGCGTGCAAAGATTAATATACCCACAAAATCATAATTTGCAGGAGAACAATGGTGAAACGATTCATTCTGATGGCGATCGCTGCTATCTTCTTCTTTTTACAATTTCCCATCCATAACGCTAGTGCCTTAGAATTAACCGAGGAAACCCGTACCATTCCCTTAAACGAAGAGGGGGAAATGACCACTCTCAGTAGTGAACAGATTACCAATGGCAACAGACTATTTATTCGCGAATGTACCCAATGCCACTTACAAGGGAAAACCAAAACCAATAATAACGTTAGTTTGGGGTTAGAAGATTTAGCCCTAGCTGAACCGCCTCGTGATAATCTTTTAGGGATCGTCGATTACTTGAAATATCCCACCAGTTACGATGGAGAAGACGATTACACCGAATTGCACGTTAACGTCACTCGTTCGGATCTTTATCCAGAATTAAGAGACTTCACCGAAGAGGATCTGTATGATGTTGCTGGTTATGTTCTAGTAGCACCTAAATTAGATTCTTACTGGGGTGGATCAATTTACTTCTAAAGTCTCTAATCGAGGTGATTTGAGTTCATTTCGCCCTAATCTCTCTAGCCTATCTAGGGAGATTTTTTATTGTTAAACTGGATTTGAGCAATTTTATTTCTGACTCCTAACTTCTAAAACATGGTTCCTTTAAACGACAATAACCCCACAGACAAAACGCCCTATGTCACCTATGGACTCATTATTATTAATGTTTTAGTTTTCTTTCAGGAAATGAGTTTAAGTTCTGAAGAACTGTCTCAATTTTTTCAATATTATGCCATTGTCCCCAAACAGTTAACCGCAGGATTTAGTGGAGTAGATTTTTATCATCCGATTCCTGAATGGATGACCTTAATAACTTCCCAATTTCTCCATGCTGGTTTTTTACATATTGCCGGGAATATGTTGTTTTTATGGATATTTGGCAATAATGTTGAAGATAAATTAGGTCATGTTAAATACTTACTTTTCTACCTGACTTGTGGGGTGTTAGCCGGTTTAAGTCAATGGTATTTTTCCCCCTATTCAGAAATCCCGTCTTTAGGGGCCAGTGGAGCGATCGCAGGGGTGATGGGGGCTTATATTTTACGCTTTCCTCAAGCCCAAGTCTTGACATTAATTCCCTTGGGAATTTTTATCACAACGGTCAGAATTCCTGCTGTTTTCTTTTTGGGGTTTTGGTTTGTCCAACAAGCCATTTATGGTTTTGCCAGTTTAAATGTTCAAACCAATATCGGAATGGAAAGTGGTGGGGTTGCTTACTGGGCCCATGCAGGGGGCTTTGTCTTTGGATTTATTTTAGGTCCATTATTAGGATTGTTTAAAAAATAAGGGATAATGGATACTGTGACCCTTACTCCATTGCCTCTTCTCTATAACAATTGATAGAGGACTGCTCCATGCTTTTATTGTTATTTCATCTGGGGGACGAAAGATATGCCATTGACAGCACAAAAGTGGTGGAAATTATTCCACAAGTGGTACTGAGAAAACTCTACCAAGCCCCAAAATATGTCGCCGGGGTGTTTAATTATCGGAGTAAAATCGTACCAGCGATCGATTTATGTTACTTAATTGGGGATTATCCCTGTCGTCATTGTCTGAGTACACGGATTATCATAGTAAATTATCCTATGCCTGATGGAACGATCCGCTACCTGGGCCTGATGGCAGAACGGGTAACCGATACCCTCTATAAACCAGAAAACGAGTGGATTCCCACAGAAGTCACCTCAGAGGTAGCAGCTTACTTAGGAGAAATGATTCCTGAAAAAGACGGTATGATTCAACGATTACGGATTGATAAGTTACTCTCGGATTCACAACGAACCTGGTTGTTACCTGAAAATCGCTCACAGTAACAAAAACCATGAAGCAAGATTATCAAGGGATCGAACAATTACTTGCCCGCAGAATTGGCTTGGGTCCAGACAAACTTAGCCCACGTCAGTTAATTAAGGCGGTAACGATCCGTCAAAAAGCTTGTGGTATCAAGAATGTATCAGATTACCTCAAACGGTTACAATCCTCAGCCCACGAATTTCAAGAATTGGTTGAGCAAATTGTCATTCGAGAAACTTGGTTTTTTCGCCATCGACAGGCATTTTCTCTGCTACGCCATCACGTTCAAACTCAATGGCTTCCCTCTCATTCCCGAGAAACTTTAAGAATACTCAGTGTTCCCTGTTCAACCGGAGAAGAACCCTATTCCATTGCCATGACGTTATTGAACGCGCCTTTAAGTTCCCAACAGTTCATAGTAGAAGGGATGGATATTAGTCAAACCGCTTTAAGTTTGGCTAAAAAAGGCATCTATGGTAAAAATTCTTTTCGTTCTCACGATCAGGTAGATTATAAGCAATTTTTTGAGGTTGAAGAAAATCGCTATCAAATTGGCCCCTCAATTCGCAATCAAGTTAAATTTTCTTCTAAAAATTTGCTGTCTGCTTGGCCAGTGAATCATCCCCCCTATCACGTGATTTTTTGTCGTCATTTATTAATTTATTTAGATGACGCTTCTCGCGATCGCGTCCTGAAAATCCTCGATCGTCTCCTCGCAGAAGGTGGCTTATTATTCGTTGGTGCTGTAGAAACCACTTTAATTAAACGGGATAATTTTCGCTTCATGTCCTATCCCTCCGCGTTTGCTTATCAAAAAGTCCCCGCGACTGCGACTGAGCTTACCTTAACACCTCCGCGTCATCTTAAACCGAAACAGCGATCGCCACTGAAACCAAGACCATCAGCCTCTTTACCCAAACCGCCAGAAAAAGAAATACAACTTTCTTCTTTAGAAATGGCGCAACAATTCGCTAATCAGGGAAAATTAAAAGAAGCAGCCCAGTCTTGTCAAAGTTATCTCCAACGTCACCCCATTGATGCTGAGGGTTATTACTTGTTAGGAGAAATTTCTCAAGCTCAAGGGAATCGAGAAGAGGCTCAACGATGTTTCCAGAAAGCCCTCTATCTTCGACCCAATTACCGAGAAGCCTTGGTGCATCTGGTATTACTACGAGAAAGTCAAGGGGATATACAGGGGGCAGCAATTCTCAAAAATCGCATTCAACGATTAGATAATCTTTAAGGTTGACATTATGAAGTTTTACAAATCCATGACCATTGAATCCAAACTATTAGGACTCCTGGTATTTTCTGCTCTGATTATGGGGGTGGGAGCAGTTGTAACTTGGATAGGAATGTCGAAATTATATGCCGAAGTCAGACAAATGGCGGAACAGGATCTTTCTTTGATCCAAGATTTGATCTCAATGCAAGAAAACCAACTGGCACAAGTGCTTGATTTTGAAAAGGCTTATATTGCTGGTGTCAATAGCACCAATAATGCAGCGAATCAAGCGAATTTTAATCAATCTCGCACTAGCTTTTTAGATAATCAAAGTCGAGTTAGTATTGCCATTGAAGAAGCACAAAGTTTATTACAGAAGCAAATTAATACAGTTAATAGTCAATCGGATAAAGAGGATTTTCAATCCATTGCCCAAAACTTAAACGATTATCAACAAACTTATATTTTCTATAATAACCAAGCAGAACAAGTGTTTGGATTAATTAATAATAATGAAATTCCTGCGGCTAAAAATGCGGCGGTTAAGGTTCAACCTTTACAAGAAGAACTAAAACAGGGTAATACTGAACTCTTACAACAAGTAGTGGGCTTATCCCAAGCGGCTGCTCATGTGGCTAAACAACATCAACAAAATACGGTTAATATTGTTTCTTTTACGTTCATTATTAGTATTATTACGATTTTAAGTTTAGGATACTGGATTACTCGTACCATTACCCGCTCTTTAGGACAAGCGGTTGAGTTGGCGGAAGAGGTTTCTAATGGTAATCTAACGGGAGAAGTGCAAGTCATTTCTGATGATGAAATTGGACAACTCTTAGAAGCATTAAAAATCATGATTCATAACCTGAATTCTTTGATTTCTAAAGTCCAACAATCAGGCATTGCCATTACCAGTTCCACCACTCAAATGGCCGCGTCTCGCAAAGAATTAGAAGCCACTTTAACGGAACAAATTGCTTCGACCAATGAGGTAACCACCACGGCCCAAGAAATTGCGAATACCTCGGAAGAATTAGTTAATACAATGGAACAAATTACGGAACTTTCTCAAAGCACCGCTATGGCTGCCAATCAAGGTCAAGATGATTTGGGAAGAATGGAAACTACCATGCGTCAATTAGCAGAAGCAACCACGTCTATTGCCTCTAAACTAGGGATTATGAGTGAAAAAGCTCACAATATTAATAGTGTGGTTCTCACCATTACAAAAGTGGCTGATCAAACGAATTTGTTATCCTTAAATGCAGCCATTGAAGCGGAAAAAGCAGGAGAATATGGTGCCGGTTTTGCGGTGGTAGCTAGAGAAATTCGTCGTTTAGCTGACCAAACTGCGGTGGCTACTTTAGAGATTGAACAGATGGTGAAAGAGATGCAATCGGCGGTTTCAACAGGGGTTATGGAAATGGATAAATTCAATAAAGAAGTGAGTAGTAGTGTACAAGATGTAGGCAATATTAGTCATCAAATTGCTCAAGTCATTGAACAGGTACAAAGTATTACCCCTCGCTTTGAATTGGTGAGTAAAAGTATGGAAGAACAATCTCGCAGCGCCCAACATATTCGTGAAGCAATGGAACAGTTGAGTGAAGGGTCAGAACAAACTGCTTATTCTTTACACGATACTCATCTTGTCTTAGAAAGATTGAATGATGCAGCCCAAAGTTTACAAACAGAAATTTCAGTCTTTAAAGTAAAAGATTAGACCTAGAAATGTTTAAGGTTATTATGAACTGATGATGACACTAAGCAGTTTAAGGATTAAGAAATGGTTGCGATTTATGATGTGAGTTTATCATTTCTTGATCACCCATTTCCATAAATAAACTGCTATAGTAATCAAAAATTTTATGTTGGGAAACTGTAAATTAGAGAGGGCAAATTCTACTAGATTTTTTTGACTATTCATAATACTCATTTATTTCATTAAATACTTTAGTCCATATCGTGTAATATTTCTATCTAGTTTCTTTACCCAAACAATTTGACATAAAATTGAATCAACTCCCTTCATCTTCAAACTACACAATTGACCAATAGACAGTTTTTCTTCACCAATAATCACTAAACCACAACCGCCAAAAGAATCATCAATAATCATCCCTTTTAAAGATTGTTTCATCTCCTGAATATCAATGATCAGTTCAACTGAAGACCCTTGACTATTATAATAACGTTGATTTTTTCTTTGATTACATAAGGAAAATAAGGTTTGATTGGAGTTTTCTTCAGTGGATAATGAATAAGACATAATTAATACTATTATTAGGGATAGTACAATTATCTACAATCGTTTTTAATGTGACAATTAGGAAAATCACGGATAATTTGTTATGTAGATTACAATTTATCCCCAATAGGGAGTTAATAATTTCTATCTTGACAAGTTAATTCGTTTACTCAATAATTACCATTGTATATATACTTAAAAAAAAACATGGATTTAGTTCGGATTATTTGTGCCATTATTCTTCCTCCGTTGGGTGTTTTCTTGCAAGTGGGTATCGGTCCCCAATTCTGGATTAACATTTTATTGACATTGTTGGGTTACATTCCTGGTATTGTTCACGCTGTTTGGGTTATCGCTAAGAAATAGTTGATCCTTGACCTTAAAACGATAATCATATTTTTGGGGACAAGTTTATTCTTTGAACTTGTCTCTTTTATTTAGTAAACTCAAGAACTTAATCAAATTAGCTACAATAAAGCTTGATTGTCTGACTGGGGCAATAGAGGGGGTACCGTGTCATTGTTACTAAATCATCGTTATCAAGTCCTGGAAAGTTTGGGTAAAGGGGGGTTTGGAGAGACATTCCTGGCCATTGATACCCATATGCCTTCAGAAAGAAAATGTGTTATCAAACAACTTAAACCGGCGGTTCAGTCTCCTGTAATTCCTGATTGGTTAAAAGAAAGATTTGCTAAAGAAGCAGCGATTCTAGAAGAATTAGGGGAAAAACACCCTCAAATTCCCACCCTATACGCCTATTTTTCAGAAGGTGGCGATTTTTACTTAGTACAGGAATGGATCGAAGGAGAAACCTTAACCCAAATTCATCAACGACAAGGCAACTTATCCCCTAACCAAGTTCAAGAGATATTAACTGGTATTCTACCCATTCTTGACTATATCCATAGTCGTTACATTATTCACCGTGACATTAAACCAGATAATATTATCATTCGTAGTGACGATAAAAAACCGGTTCTAATTGATTTTGGGATTGTTAAAGAAACGGTTGCTACTCTGGTGAATGCTAACGGTAATACGCCCTATTCTGTTGGACTGGGAACCCCTGGTTATATGGCTTCAGAACAAGCGGCCGGTCGTCCCATTATTTCCAGTGATTTATACAGTTTGGGACTGACTGCCATCTTTTTACTCACAGGAAAAACCCCCCAATATTTAGCTAGTGATCCTAATACGGGAGAAGTTTTATGGCGAAAAGAAGCCCCCGAAATTAAGTCTAATTTAGGAACTGTGATCGATCGCGCTGTTCGTTTTCATCCCCGCGATCGCTTTTCGACAGTCCAGGAAATGTTAGAGGCCCTGCAAGCGTCTCACACAGTCCCTACCGCAGCTACCATCGCTATTGGCGAACAAAATTTATCTTTAAAGACTGATTCCTCTCAACCCCTTACCAACCCAGAAGAAAGGGAAAGTCAAACCCCTTGGGCTTTATTGGCATTGGGTTCGTTTTTAGCTGCCAGTGCTATTATTGGAGGATTAATGTTGGGGATCGTTTTAGGGACAAAACAGCGATCGCAGCCTACGGTTTCCCCTTCTGCTTCACCTGAGTCGCCCGAACCTTCACAGCGTCCTCAACCAGAGTTTTCTCAACCAAAACCCCGTCGACCCGTTCGGCGTTCGGTGGGTTCTCAGTCGTCTCCAACTCCAGAAACCACTTCTCCCTCAACTCCAACCTCAGAACCTTCTCCTACCCCAGAAGAGAAACCTCCCTCAAGTTCAACCTCAGAACCTTCTCCTACCCCAGAGGCAAAACCCCCTGCAAAGTCTGAAACAGAATCTTCTCCTACCCCAGAGGCAAAACCCTCTGCCAAGCCTGACACAGAACCGTCTCCTAATTTAACGCCTATTCCAGAACCCACTAAAGTCGTTCCTATTCCTGTCGAACCTCCTCCCCAGGTATCTCAACCGAAGGAAAACACGGGTAATAATCCATCAGAACCTTCTTTGGTGATTCCAGATATTCCCCTCGAACCTGAGGAAAAACAGTCTTCTCTACAAGAGGAAAATAAATACAACATCCAAAAATACTTTGACTCTGACAGAAAACAAAATCAATCTAACCTTAAACAATATTTTGATTCTGACAGATAAGACAAGGGTTAAATTTCTTCAACTTCCAATTTAGCCGAGGTAACCGCCCCAAACGCAAAGGCAAAAACGATGGGCATAGGATTCTTCAGAAGATAACTTAAAACAACGGATATAATTGAGATTAAAATAGCTGAGGTTAACCAAGTTTTCTCCTCAGTACAAAATCCTTTCGTTGCTTTGATTAAATACAATACTTCAGAGGGAATAGGTTCAGGCATAACTGCTCCGGGAGGAAACGCCCAGTAGTGATTATAACGCTCCCGAAATAAATCAGTCCATCCATTTTCGTCACACCATTCTTGTATCCATTCATCTCTGAAATGTTTCATAATTCTTTTAGATTGCCTCAATTGACGACTAAATATTTCTCTATAAGTTAATCTGTGTTTAGCCATACTTATCATTTATATTAGCAAAACCATTTTGAGTGGCTAGGTAACTTAATAAATCTTAATTGACAAATCTTAAGTATATATGCTTAGGATTTTATCTTCTGTACAAATGGCCTTTAATTTTTGATCCCAAAGTTCACAAGGGAGTTGAGACAATAGGGCAAATTCAAAGATAATACCAATAGTAGGAATAGAAGACCATTGAGGAGAATTTAAGAGGCGATCATAAAATCCTCCACCGTACCCTAAACGATATCCTTTGTAATCACAAGCCACTGCAGGAACCAAAATTAAATCAACAGTTTCAGCCGTTATAATAGGCGCATTAGGAGAAGGTTCTAAAATCCCATATTTTCCCGTTATCAGGGGATCGTTGGGTTGCCAAGAATGCCAAATTAATGACTTTCCTACACAACGAGAAAATCCCCAGTTATGTTCCGTTGAAAACAAGCTAGTGATGTCTGGTTCTTGACGAATGGGAAAATAAGCAAGGATAGTTTTAGCTTCTTTGAATAAAAAATATTGGTGCAGATTTTTACAAATTTTTCGGTTTTTTTCTTCCCAATCTTCTTTTAAGAGACTTTCTCTTTTTTTAATTATTTTCTTTCTTAATTCATTTTTTAAAATTCGTTGCTTCATTTTAAATTGAGTTTATATAAGTTGATAGGGTAGGGGTTGACTGTAGTTAACCCCTATGTCATTTATCTTAGAGATTAAGCATTATTTATATTATTACGAAAATCAGCCATATCCGCATAAATTTTCCGCGCCCGATTGACTCCCCCCAAAGGTCGATATTCTTCTAAACAATTCCAGGGTGAAAACGACTGTTTTTCATCCATTTTAATCCGATCTTGACTATTGAACTCCTGTTGAAAAATTCTTAAGGTTGCTACTTTAATAAAAGGGGATTCTTTTTCATCCCATAACTCCGTCGGATCTTCAATAGGCATTTTTTTAACATCGGTTTGTAGTTGAATACAGAAGTCGAAATAAGCATCTTTTTCAGCTAAATGTTTCGTCATGGCTTCTCGTAAATAATTTGTTTGATCCTCTGCAGTCTCCCTATCGAATTTTTTACCTTCAATATGAGGAAAAACAGCATATTTCATAGCCGTATTTCCAAATTTATAAGGGGTTGCACTCCAATAGTTTGCTTCTAAAGGACTCGACATAACTTGACTTCGGACACCGTTTAGTAAAGGAAGAGAATAAGCGATCGCTTCGTAAGATGCTTTTAGCTTATCAGGGATCTGTTTAGGGGTTCCATCAGGATTTATGATAATTTTTCCATCTCTAATGCCATTAACAATAGGAAAAAAATCTAAATATGATTTGGCATCTTTTAGAAAAAAAATAGGAGTATTAACTGCAATAAAATCTTGTTCATTTGGAGCTGAATTTTCAGACGCTTTACACCCTTCAACCCCTAGTAATTTAATGGAAATACCGCGAATATCTCCTATCATATCCGATTGAAATGTTCCATCTTCAGAAAACCCACTACCATTAGAAAAGCGAACCCACATAGGATAAGTTTTCGAGTTAGAAAAAATTCCAACTTTGAATTGATCGGACATATTTTTCTCAATAATAAACTCTCCTTCAACATAACCATGACTTTTGGGATGTTGGGTTCTGGGAGTCGGAGAAAATTCATAATCCCTCATCAAAAATTCAAAGATTTTGACTAACTCTTCAATGGTTTGTTGTTCATCTTCAGGAAAGCATTCTTGGCCCAGTTGTAACATAATTACCTCTGACTTTTAATTAACTTTTTCCCTTTATAACTAAATTCCTAGTTATTTCTCTTATTTTTAACAATAAAAACCATTTTCTTGTTAATCATTATTAAATTGCCACTCCTGAACCCCTAACTCACCCTATGTTAAGTTTTGCTACGTTCGGCAGTTAAGTGACAATATAACTGTATAGTAATAAATTGAAATAGAAATAACAGCAGTAGTTTGATGGCTGAGGACAGAGAGCGTAATTTTCGTCTAAAGTCTAACGTCTGACTGTTAATAAGAGGTATTGATCATGAGTAATAACTTAGCCCTCAAGCTTCGGGAAGGAACCAGTCATTCTCACACTTTGGCAGAGAATACCGCCTTTACCAAGTGTTTTCTCAAGGGTATCGTAGAAAGAGAACCCTTTCGTAAACTTTTAGCTGACTTTTATTTCTTATATTCTACCCTAGAAGAAGAATTAGAACGCCATAAAGACGATCCCATTATTAGTAAGATTTATTTTCCTGAATTAAACCGCAAACAAAACTTAGTAAAAGACCTAGAATATTACTATGGAGAAAATTGGGCAGCCGATATTTTTCCATCAGTAGCAGGTCAAACCTATGTAGCAAGAATTCGGGAAGTTTCTCAGACTGAACCCGCTTTATTAGTTGCCCATTCTTATGTTCGTTATATGGGTGATTTATCGGGTGGACAAAGCTTAAAAAACATTGCTCGTTCAGCCTTAGAATTACCGGTAGATCAAGGAACTCAATTTTATGAATTTGAGGAAATTTCTACCGCAGAAGCCAGACGGGAATTCAAAGGAAAATATCGTGACGGTTTAAACGCTTTACCTATCGATGAAGCCTTAGAACAAAAGATTGTTGATGAGGCAAATCATGCCTTTAAATTAAACCGTGATGTAGTGCATGAATTAGAAGCTGATGTTAAAGAAGCTATCGGTGATCATGTGTTTGAATTAATCACTCGTCAGGCCATTCCTGGGGCAACCGAACATCCTCATGGTCATGGTCATCCTCATAACGTAGCTATTGCAGAATAAAGCTGTCAATCCTGTTATTACTAAGGGGAAAATGTCAGACAATAAAAAACTAAGTTGCTATTTTATTGAACTGACTTCCCCTTTTTCTATGATCTATCCTACCTGATTTTTAAACCATTGAGAGGCTAATTAAGACTATGAACTTAACAGCTAAAACCATAGAATTTGATCAAGATTTAATCAAAAAATACGATAAATCTTTACCTAGATATACCAGTTACCCTCCCGCAACAGAACTAAAAACAAAGGTAGGAGAAACTGAATTTAGAGCAGGAATTGCAGCAGGAAATCATAAAAACACACCCCTTTCTCTCTATTGCCATATTCCTTTTTGTGAAACTGCTTGCTATTTTTGTGGTTGTAATACAATCATTACAGGGAATAAAAAAGTTGCGCCTCCTTACTTAGAATATTTAATTAAAGATATTGAAAGAACCGCCGAATTAATTTCCCCTAATCGTTCTGTTAATCAAATTCACTGGGGTGGTGGAACTCCAAATTACTTAAATCAATCCCAAATTGATCAGTTATTTAACACCTTAGTTAAAAACTTTAATATTGATAAAGATGCCGAAATATCCATTGAAGTTAATCCTAGATATCTTGATCGTAATTTAGTCTTTTTCTTGAGAAATTTAGGATTTAATCGTATTAGTTTTGGGATTCAAGATTTTGACCCCAAAGTACAGAATGTTATTAACCGTGTTCAACCAGAAGAAATGTTATTTAACGTTATGGGTTGGATGCGAGAAGCTGAGTTTGAAAGTGTTAATGTTGACCTCATTTATGGACTACCTTATCAAAATCGACATACCTTTAAAAAGACCGTTCAAAAGACCATAGACTTAGATCCCGATCGCATTGCTGTATTTAACTTTGCTTATATTCCTTGGATTAAACCAGCACAAAAAAATCTACCTGTTGATGAACTTCCTAATGCGTCAGAAAAGTTAGCTATTTTACAAATGACCATCGAAGAATTCAACAATAATGATTATTTATTCATTGGAATGGATCACTTTGCCAAACCTAATGATGAGTTAGCGATCGCTCAATCTCAAGGAGATTTACATCGTAATTTTCAAGGATACACCACTAAACCAGAATCGGATCTTTTGGCCTTTGGTATGACATCAATTAGTATGTTACACGATGTTTATGTGCAAAATCATAAGAAGATCAAAGACTACTATAATGTTTTAGATGAGGGACATTTACCTATCGAAAAAGGTGTAACATTGAGTAAAGATGATATTATTCGTCGCGCTGTGATTATGGAATTAATGTGTCAATCTCAACTCTATAAAAATCGAATTGAAGAGAAATATAATCTTCATTTTGATCTTGATTTTGACGAATATTTTGCTCAAGAATTAATCGATCTTAAACCCTTAGAAGCTGATGGATTAATTCATTTACATAGCGATCGCCTAGAAGTCACTAATACTGGCCGCTGGTTAATCAGAAATATTGCTGCAGTATTCGATCCTTATCTCAAAGGACGGAAAGAACAGTCTTTTTCTAAGGCTATTTAATAGAGAGTTTGGGGGTTAATTACCCCCAAGTTCCAACTTTATATATTACTATTAATTGATAAGATTTTGTCTCATACTAAATTATCGAAAGTTATTAGAGACTTAAGTATTCATTGCGAGGGGTAATATAAACAATAGGCTTTGATTTTTCTTAAAAATACCCCGAAGCAATCTCTGAAATGCTATATTGAAACTAGCTTAGTAATTCTTTTAGATATAATGAGGAATAAATCTTTGATATGGGTAATTCCCCTTAATATGAGAGTTGAGATATTTTCCTATATTAGAAGTAGTCAGCATAGTTTGAAAAATAGACTCAGGAACTTGAAAATAGGTATAAATAGAACCAGATTTATAATCAATTTTCAGAATTTTTACTGTAACATCATAACCAATGGCTTGAATATGAGAAAAACTTGAACAGGGTAAATGTTCAATGAGAATCATCTCAATCTTATCTAAGTGTTGTCTTTGAGCAAAAGGTAAAAAAGTGTGATTTAAAGTTCCTACAGTCATGACTTAAGATTTGAGTAATGTTTAGATCAACAAAAAGTGAAACCTATTTTATTTACATTTAGTCTTAAATATTGAGAGAAGACCTCCTTATTTTTTAGTAATTCCTCTTTTGATTGGTTTAAGTATTAAGTATATTAACTGAGAAGATAACAAAACAGAGGTCTTTAAGGAATTTTATAAATCTTAAAACAATAGTTATAATAATACATTAAAGCAAAATTCTCTTCTAATATCTTAGTAAAAGAATTTGTTCATTTTTTCCTTTTGAGTTAAACATTATGAATATTCATTCTATTAACCATGAACCCATTGAAGGAACTGATAACGTTTTAACAACTATGGTTATTCATCAAGTTTCGTCTCAATGTATTTTAGCTAGATTATTGATTGATGTATTAGGAAAACCAGGAATTGATAATGATCTGGAAATGATGGGAACTGGTGATAGTTGGACAATTATGTGGACTCAACCCTTAGCTATTATAGAAAAGACTCAAGTATTAATTACAAAAGCGATTAGTTAAAATACTAAAAAAAGTTAAAACTTTCAATATCAATTATTGTCGTTTATAAAAAAAGCAAAAAAGTTATACCAAGAGTATAAAAATCGAAAAAATAGGTAAAAAAAGAGGTAATTATTATGACATTAACTAGAGATTATCGTGAAACAGTTAATAACCGAGTCAAACAAGATCCTGAATTGGCTAAAACTTTGCTTGATGAAGCGACATCTCTTTTTCTTAATGGGGAACCAGAAACGGCTAGACTGATATTAAGAGATTTGGTAAATTCAACGATAGGATTTGAAGAACTAGCCATCCAAACGTCTAAATCTAGCAAAAGTCTTCATCGAATGCTATCAGCTAAAGGTAATCCTAGCATGGATAATTTAACCGCTATTTATGCTGTTTTACGTAAAGAACTAAATGTAAATATTGGAGTGACAGTAACGGAAAATTCTGAAAAACAAAACCAGTTATCTTTTAGATAAGAAAATCATTCTTAACTTTAACTACTTCTGCGATTGTGAAAGTTGATGTATAAAGGGTAATATAACCTGATTCTGCTGCTTCTATAATATTTTTACATTCTTGAAATTTATCAGGTTCTTGACTTAAAAAGCCAATAAAAATACATGAGTCGCAATAGTGTTGTTATTGAGAAGCTTTCTTTTTCAATTTTCTCCTCTCATCATATTCAAAATGTTAGCAACAGACAAAGAATCAGAGGGTTCAGGTAAAAGTTTAATTTCCTGAACCTGAATGTTAATTTTTTCGCCATGTAAATATTCTCGAATTAATCCGAATACATACACTCTTTTACCCAAAGCATTTCTAGCAGTTTCTAACAGTTCATCAGGTAAAAAACAAGGAATAATCTTATTTTCAATTTGACCACGAATGCCAATTTTATGACGACCAGCTATACTAATAGAGACTAATTTTCCTTCAATTGCACCATAATACTGATGAAAGCGTTTAATAATTTCATCAATATTAACTGATAAATTTTTAGTAACATTAAATCTCCAATCTTGAGGAGAAAATCCGATTTCCGCAAAATCGTTAGGATCAATTAATTCACTAAAAACTCTTGCTTTTTTCAATGAAATATCATTAAAATATTTAGGACGTATTGGGTTATCTTTGATAACGTCTAGTCCCGATTGAAAGGCTTTAATAATTTCTTGAGGTCTATCTATCTCCACATCCTCTTTGACAATAGAAGCTTCTACTGTTAAACAAATGCTTCCCTGTCTAACTTCTGAAATAGACCATTCTACCCCTTCTTTTCCTGTATCAGATATCTCTTTATCAATCTCAGATAAAACAGTTGAAAAGCTGTCTAGAACTTGTTGAAATTTCTTGAATGGAAAATCAGGGCCATTAATATTAATGGTCAACTGAGTGGTCTCATTTTTATCTGTTTGGATGGGGTTGCTTGCCATTTTTTACAACCTCAACACGAATTGCACTCTTGTCAAGAGTCTTTTTGTACTATTTTGTTAGTATACCATAAATATATCACTAAATTTATCGGTAGTGACAGAAGTTTAATATAGATTAAGCGTCCCTCAAAAACAGCAAAAGAAGACTGTTATCATAACAATCTTCTCCCTGTATCAGTTATTGAGGATCTAGCTTCAACACCGCCATAAATGCCTCTTGAGGAACGTCTACCGTCCCGATCGCTTTCATCCGTTTCTTACCCTTAGCTTGCTTTTGTAGTAGTTTCTTCTTACGGGAAATATCTCCCCCGTAACACTTTGCTAACACATCTTTACGTAAAGCGGGTATATGTTCACTAGCGATCACTTTAGAACCGATCGCAGCTTGAATAGGAACCTTAAACTGATGACGGGGGATCAACTCTTTTAACTTCTCGGTCAAAGCGCGACCCACATAATACGCCTTATCACGATGGACGATCATGGCCAACGCATCAACACTGTCTCCATTGACGAGAATATCCAATTTTACCAGGGGATTTTCCCGATAACCGATCAATTGATACTCCATACTAGCGTAACCCCGCGATCGCGATTTCAGTTGGTCAAAAAAGTCCGTCACCACCTCTGCTAAAGGTAACTCGTAGATCAACGAGGTTCTTGAAAGGGTAAAGTAGCGCATATCCTTGAACACTCCTCGACGACTTTGACACAACTCCATCAAAGTTCCTACATAGGTTTCAGGGGTGATCATTTCTACTTGGATATAAGGTTCTTCCACCTTTTCTCGTTCTTGGGGGGATGGCAATAAACTAGGGTTATCCACTTGTAATACTTCCCCATCTACCGTAGTAACGCGATAAATTACAGAAGGAGCAGTGGTAATTAAATCTAGATTATACTCCCGTTCTAAGCGTTCTTGAACAATTTCCATATGCAGTAACCCCAAAAACCCACAACGGAAACCAAACCCCATCGCGCTAGAGGTTTCTGGTTCGTAGGAAAGGGCTGCGTCGTTGAGTTTGAGGCGGTTTAATGCCTCTCGTAAATCTTCGTATTGATCCGCATCTGTGGGGAATAGACCACAAAAGACCATCGGTTTTGCTTCCGTGTAACCCGGTAAAGGTTCTTGGGCTTGCGCTTCTGCTAGGGTAATGGTATCCCCCACCCGTGCATCTTCTACCGCTTTGATGGCTGCAGCCAAGTAACCCACTTCCCCTGCATGAAGGGAATCTACTTGTATTTGACTGGGAGATAACACCCCTAACTCATCGATGTCGTATTCCTTTCCAGAAGCCATCAAACGGACGCGATCGCCAGTGTTTACCGTTCCATCCATGACCCGAAAATAGACAATCACACCGCGATAGGGATCATAGTAACTGTCAAAAATCAAAGCCCGTAAAGGTTTATCCACCGTATCTGTCGGAGGGGGAACCAAATGCACAATCGATTCTAAAATTTCATCAACCCCGATCCCAGCTTTGGCTGAAGCTTTAATAATATCGGTACAATCTAACCCCACTACTTCCTCTATTTCATTGGCCACCCGTTCCGGTTCTGATCCAGGGAGGTCAATTTTATTGAGAATAGGAATAATTTCTAAGTTATTTTCTAAGGCCAGATAGACATTGGCCAGGGTTTGCGCCTCTACCCCTTGGGAAGAATCTACCACCAATAAGGCTCCTTCACAAGCAGCTAAAGAACGGGACACCTCATAAGAAAAGTCCACGTGGCCAGGGGTATCAATGAGGTTGAGAACGTAGTCTTTCCCGTCTTTGGAACGATAGTTCATTCTAGCCGCTTGGAGTTTAATGGTAATGCCCCGTTCCCGTTCCAAGTCCATATTATCGAGGAATTGCTCTTTCATTTGCCGTTGGGCAACGGTTTCAGTCATTTGTAGCATTCGATCGGCCAAGGTTGATTTACCATGATCGATGTGAGCGATGATACAAAAGTTACGAATACGAGAAACAGGAACGTCGGTCATAGAATCTGTGGATGGGGTAAGTTTACGGAAATTGGCCTTTTATTAGTGTAAGATTTTTTCTCTTTATTTACCACCAATCAAGGAACTACAACAACTACAGCAGTTTAGTATGGGACTAGAAGTTAAGGGTTGAGGCAGAAGATAGGTGTTAGATGTCTTTGTTAATGTCTTCATCTGAAAACTGCTGTTACAATTAGATTTAGTTACAAAACTTCACACATTAATTATCAGGCCATGAATGATCGTAAGAAACGTATTCTAGAACACTTAAAACAGAGTACCAACGGGACCCAATATATTGCACCTAACAAGACTTCTGAACCAACTCCACCCCCTACCCCCATACCAGAAGCCAAACCAGAACCAAAGCCAGTGTCAAAACCGAGTCTTAAAGGTGATCGTAAGCAAAAAATTATGGGTCATGTCAACCGAAGTAGCGAAAGCTTTGGCAGTTTCTCTTTGAAAGATGATAGCAAGAAAAAGAAAATTGAGGAGCATATCCGCAAAAGTTTAAGTTAAGAACTTGCGTAGGGATAATTCATTAATTGTCCCTACTCACTTCTATAATTTCTGTATATTCAAATTCATTGGGACTTTGTTGAACTAAAGGATAATCAACACCATTGAGAGAAATGATATCTTTTTCGCAGTCAGGTTTAGGGGAATAATAGACCAAAACATATTCTTTTCCAATATAATCATTGGTTTCTTCTTGAACTTCGCCACGCCATTGCGTTTTTGTGACTAAAATAATCAATTGATTGGCTAATTTAGGGATTGATTTTGCGACTTGTCTGCGATAAATTTCATCTAAACTACCAAAAGGAGAGTCCATAACAATCGGAAAGGTACTACTATCGGGTCCCATTAACGTATTTTTATGACTCCAGTTTCTCACACTATCAATAATTCCTCCAATAAAAGAAAGGCTTAATATTTGATTTTCTCCCGTTGAGGCTGCTACAGGAACCGCTATTCCTGATGTATTTTCAATCAAGTTTAATTCATAATTTTGGGTAAGGCGAGGAATATAAGGGGTAAAGGAAATAGAACTAAAAATAGATTGGACTCGTTTTTCTAGGGAGAGACGAAACTGTTTTTCGAGGCGACTTCTAACTTCAATTAATCGTTCTCTTGCGTCTTTTGCTGCTTCAGTTCTTCTTTTAGCTAAAATTTGCTTTTCTTCTTTCAGTTTTTGTTTCGTGATCTCTTTATCTAAAGTTTCTATTTGTTTTTCAATGGTGATTAATTGTTGTTCAATTCCTCCTTGTTCCAGTTGTAAGGTTCGTATTTTTTGATTTATTTTATCTAAACTTTCTTGAAGGTTTCTAATATCTGCATCAGGATAATGACGGAACTTTTGATTAATGTCATCTAATTCTATTTCAACCCTAGATAACTCGAGTCGAGATTGTTCAAGTTTTGCTTGTTTTTCATCAACATTTTCCCAGAAATTAATTACTTTTTGTTCTATTTCATTACCTTGGGATTCTAAACGAATAGCAGACTCTTCTATGGCGGCTATTCCTGCTTTATTCATCCATTGTTGAACCTGTTCATAATAAGCATTTCCTTCAATTAATTCTTGACCACAAATACAGGTTTGACGGGTTAATAACTGTTGTACAAATTGTTGTTTGATTCCACTGGGTAATTCTCCCCGTTGACGTAGGTCACTAATAATAGTGTTAAATTTAGGAATAATCTGACTCAAAAAAATTAAGTAACCTTGATTAGAAATACATTGCTTGAGTTGTTGTTTTAATTCTCTAATTTCATTTTTTAACTTTATTTCTTGTTTTTTTAACTTTATTTTAAGCTCTTTTATCTGTTCATTATTACTTAAATTTATCAGCTTTTGGGAGATTGCTTTTTGCTCTAATTCTTGAGTGTCTATTGATTCTATTATCTTTTCTTTTTTTTGTTGTAGATTATCTTTTTCTTGGTCTAATTTGCTTTTTTCTCTGAGCTTTTTTTTGATGTTAATATCTCCAATCGCTTTAAGTTCTTCTTCTAAAGTTTTTTCTGCTTTTTTCAGATGGTCAATGGAACGATCTAATACTTTTACCCCTAACAACTCTTTGGTATCTTCCGCAATACGACTTTTATCATTACTGCGAAAAATATGATCAATATGTTCCCCATCAAAAAAGAAGTATTGATGTAGACTTTCTGGTAAAATACGGTTAATAATATCATCCGGTTGTTGTAAAGGAGGATACCAACGACCATCCTCTCCTGCGACTAACATAAAAAACTGATTTTTGCTATATTGAATCGTTCCATTGGTATCTAAACAAGCATAACATTTTCGTTTAACTTGATACTGTTTATGTTCATGTTCAAAAGAAATTTCCACCCAACATTCCACTGATGTTCCTATATCAGCTTGCATAATTGCCCGCTTATTAATTAATAGTTCAGAAGCGGTAAAAGCAGCCGTAAACTTTTCATATAAAACCCAAGTAAACGCATTTAATAAAGTGGTTTTCCCTGATCCATTATTACCATGAACGATGGTGGTATTTTGTTCACCAACTGCTAGATAAATCTCTGGTGTTTTACCATAAAATTGTCTAAAATTACATAATTTAATAGCTAATAATTTCATTGAATCACCTCTTTAATAATTTGAACGATATCATCATTAATATTCCGAGGCGATCGCTGTGATAATTTACTTTTTTCTAACGATAAAACTCGTTCAATAATCTTATATATTTCAGGGGGTGCAGTGGTAATGGGTTGTTGAACTTGACTAACATTAACATCTTCATTCATGGGAAGTCATTGTGGCTTGATGCTTTTGATATCCCTCAATTATAAGCTGTTAAGCATCTAAATTGCTAGATGAGACTGAAGGGGAGACGGGGGGAAGGGGAGACGGGGAGAGGGTTTAGTCATTAGTAGCTAAACTTAATAATGTGCTGTTTAAATGCGAAACAACTTACCGAAAAAACACTACTCGGTTGACGAAATAACCGAGTAGTAAAATTCCTTAACTTCGCCAAATTTTTTCTAACACTTTTGAGGCTTGAATATCCCCTAAATTATAGGTTGGTGATTGAATGGCAATAAAGCGATCGTCATCACTTGGAAGTCGTTTCTTGGGGTCGGTTTTACCAAATAAAGCCACCGTATAGGTTCCCACTGCTACCCCTAACTGTAACGGCGGACTATCGGTACAAATCATTAAATTAGCCCCTGCAATGATAGCAGCTAATTTACCAATGTCCCCAGGTTGTATCACCTTTAAATTAGAACAACTATTCAGCAAAGGAATAACCCATGTTTCATCCCCATTACCCTGTAATAAAACAATGGAGAGTGAGGGTTGTTTTTCCTGAATTCTATTGATGATATTACTCCACTGAGGTATGGGATAGGACTCACTAGCCCCCCCGTAGATTACAATATAACCACTCTCCTCAAGTAACAAGCGTTTTTGTTCAGCTTCGGCCCAAGCGATATCATCTTTCGGTACTCCTATTTTCAGAGAAGGACAAGGGGATTGAACTCCTAACCCTTGCATGAGATCATGGTACATCTCGGCTGCGTATTGTTCTGTTTTTTGGGGAACTGGTTTAGAAACTAACCAACGGGGTTGGGTTTCATAACCAACGGTTAACGGAATACCATTCAACCAGAGTAATAAGCGGATACTCCAGCGTTTTTCTAAGGTTAAGGCCAGATCGTATTCGCGATCGCGGATAATCCCTAATAAGTTTAAATAATCAGCCAATCCGTTGCGATCTTGATAGTCGAATAAGAGAACTTCGTGAACCTGAGGACACACCCGATAGGCGGCTTTTGCACGGGGTTCAACCAGGACATCAATAATAGCATTAGGATATTGAGTTTTGAGGTCTTCCAGGGTCGGAAAAAATAAAATTTGTTCGCTTATTCCCCCAGGAACCAGGGCTAATATTCGCATAGTTTCGATGTTTAAATGGGTAGAACGTTGGCTTAGTGACAGCACATCAGCTTAATTCTAAAGTACGAGTCCTCGAAATTGCTTTAATATTCAGAATTAATTATGAACTACAGGGAAGCTGACGGGTTAAACACTGTTCTAACCTGAGTTGGGGATAAAGAAACGGAGAAGTCATCAGCTAAAATTAAGATAAAACAGAAGTTCACAATGTGAACTCCTGAACCTTTTTCACTGACTTGTGGGTAAATTTCTTAATCAATGCTTATTTAACAAGAATGTCGAAAGAAGTCCCCGCCTAAAAATACTATCGAAATAACCATATTTTAGGCTTCGGCCGTGAGATCAGCCCAACGGTGGGGATGAATTGCGACCAACAAATAAACCGCCCAGCCTACGCAGATTATTGGCTGGAAACAAAATGTTAACAAGCTAATGTACTGGAAAATCATACTGTTTAACCAGAACCATCTACTCACGTCTTGCACCTTCAAACTTAATCCTAATTTTGCTTGAGGCAGGAGGATTAAAATTTAGCTAACCAATAAAATTGCTAGTAATACTGTGTTTATTGTCGTTGCTTCTTACCCTCAAGAAGATGAAAAGATAACAAAAATTTTACATTCCATCTTTTCAGAAATAAAAAAAGTAATTTATAATCAAACTATTAACAAAATAATTTACTTAATGACAACAACACCTAATTCTGAACCCACTTTAACCGATGTTATCCAAAAGTTAGACAAACTAACAGATAACGTTGAACACTTGACATCTGATGTTGAACACTTGACATCTGATGTTGAACACTTGACATCTAATGTTGAACACTTGACATCTGATGTTGAACAACTGTCATCAGAAATGAAGCGATTTGATGAACGTTTTTCTGACTATAGACAAGCAACACAATGGGTTGTTCAACTTGCATTTACTCTAATTGCTAGTGCTACTATCACTGTGATTATTACATCAGTTTTAAAATAATCACTCATTCCCTCAAATATAGCCAATTCCAGTATTTTAACTAAAAAAGTGACCAACTCTAAAATGTTATTAACAAATCAATTGCCTTGAATCTCTTTGCAGCAATAAAATTCATCAAGAATCAAACTGAAAACGTGCTAAATAATTATAATTTCCATACTGTTCTTGAGAAGCAAATAAATTTACCATCTTTATGTGTAACTACTGAGCAAGATTCAAACAAGAGTTAAAATCTTCAGCAATTTTACTATTTTTTTCAGTATATACTTTAGGGATAATAGTAATTATAACCTCTGTCAAGGTAGTTAATTCTACTCTAACCTGTTCCTAACCTCTATTTTTATTAAATTGTATCCTCTATCTTCTGTTATTGAGGAAATAATCCATTGTCATTCCATCCTAGATCATGTCGTAATGAAAGGGAAGTAGAGAGTAAACTAATTGTTCAATATTTACTCCCCAAATTAGGGTATTCTCCTGATAATTGGCACCAAGAAGTTATCTATGGAAATATTCGCATAGATTTTTTAACGGTTGCTGTTAAAAAAATGAAGAATTTTTCTTCTTGTGTTGTCATTGAAGCAAAACATCCCCAAGAAAACTTAGATCATCATGTCCGTCGTTTAGGACATTATTTGATGAAAACGAAAAGTTTTTATGGGGTATTAACCAATGGTAAAGAATTCCGTATTTATCAGAGACAAAAAGATAAATTAAAGTTTATCTTTTGTTGTCAAGGTGAAAACATTGCTAATAATATAAGCAAAATTAATTCTTTAATTGGCAAGGAGAGTTTAAACGCAAAATCATCAACTTCTCAACCTCTTTCTGTTCCGAAAGTTTCTCAATCATCTATTAAGGAGTTAACTAAAAAATCTATGAAAGTTATTGCTGTTTATCATAATAAAGGTGGTGTTGGAAAAACAACCACAGTTGTTAACTTAGCTGCTGCTTTGAGTAAGAAAGGAAAGCGAGTTTTAGTTATTGATTTAGACAGTCAAGCAAATACTACATTTGCTACTGGGTTAGTTAAATTTGAAGATGAAGAATTTGATAATATTAAAGATTGTAATATTCTTCATGTTTTACAATCAGAAGACTTTTATAGTATTGAAGAAGTCGCTATAAAATCTCAATTTTCTAATCCTGAAATTCATGTAATTCCTTCTCATATTGAATTAATGCAATATGAAAATGAATTGAATCAAGTGGATTATAGTCGATTGATTTTAATTGATAAATTAGAAAAAGCCAAAAATAAATATGATATTGTTCTCATAGATACACCCCCCTCATTAAACTTTTTTGCTAGAATTGCTTTAATTGCTGCTGATTATTTAATCATTCCTTCTGATTTAAAACCTTTTGCTAATCAAGGCTTAATTAATGTCAAAGATTTTATTAAAAAAGTAGATGGTTTTAGACGACAAATCAGAAGAGAATCTATTTCCGTTTTAGGCATTCTTGCTTGTAAAATTTCCACCAATGCAAGATTTATACAAGCTACTCTGAGAAAACGCTTAGAAGTAATCCCTCAACGTTACGAAATTCCTATGATGGAAACAGTTATCTATGATAGGGATGACTTAGCTAAATGTGCTGAAAAAATGCAAATTGTGGGGGATATAGAAATCCCTGATCCTGTTTCAATTCTTGACTTTAAACCAGCTTCTAAATCAGCGCAAGAGTTTGAAATTTTAGCAGATGAAGTCTTAGAAAAAATAGGAGAATAACTATGAAATTATCAACATCATTGGTGTCCGTAAAAAGGATTAATTCATCCGTAGAACGTTCCCAATTCAGTGAAGATGAACTTGAAAGATCAGCACAAGCAATTTTAGAAGCAGAAGGAATTATTAATCCTATTATCTTAGAGAAAGAAAGCTTAGAATCTTATCAGGTTATTTCTGGAGATTTTGAATATTATGCTGCTGTAAGAGCAAGAGAAATTGATCCCAGAAAAGGAGAAATGATCAGTGCATTTATCATTGAAGATGAAAAAGAAGATGCTATCAAAATGCAGATAGAAATCTTTAAGAAATCTCATAAAAAATCACCAATCAATAGATCATTATCTGATAATTCAGATCAAAAACTTCTGAATATGGAATTTCGTTTAAATAATATTGAAGCGAGGTTTGAAAGACAACTAAATGATGTAAAAAATAATTACACAAATGAAATAGAAAAATTGAATAAACAGTTACTAGAAATTAAACAACGTCTTCCTGAACCTATCGATTGTTTAAAAGCATTAAATACTTTGAGTTTACCCTTGCTTACTTCTCATTTAAGTCGTATTAATGTAAAAACAAGTATTTTAGAAACACTGATTAATGAACGAGAAGAAAATGGAGAGTTTAAATCTTGTCGTGATGTGGTTAGTCGAGTTAAAGGATTAGGAGATAAAACAATGATTAAAATTATTGATCAATTTTCCAATTAATAATAATAGGGATATAATTATCTTGTATCCCTAAATTTTGGTATATAATAGTATAGGGAAAAGAATTTTTAGACAAGATAAAATAAGTTAGGATTCATAGTATCTTTTTCTTTATCTTTTCCCTATATTTCAGGTAATGGTATTACCTAAGTTGGGTCATTAATTTCTACTGATTCAACAGGAATCCCCCAAGTTGTGGGGTCAGATAGTTTCATTTTCTGACCATGCTTTCTAAATCGTTAGACTAGACTATACGGTATGATTTCTGGGAAGTTAGTCTAAACTCCAGTGAAAACTTTATAGAAAATTACCAAGGACTACCAATTAAGGTAAACCCACTCCAAAAATAAGGATGCTCAAAAGATTGATCCCCTAATGCTGTCAGTTGAGGGGGTAACGGTAAACGATTATCAGGAGTCACTAATTGACCGTTTTCGACATAAACCTCCCCCCTTAATAAGCTTAATTGAGCTTCTCGTATGGCTTTTGCTTTGAGGGGAACTCGATTTAATTGTTCATAAAAACGAGTCATTAACCCTAACGTTCCTTCATCGCTAACTTCCCAAAGACTACCCAAAACTGTTTTCACTTGTGCTAAAACCGCAGCACCCGCAAACCCTAATTCGGATTCGCGATCGCCTAATGCAGTACGACAAGCACTTAATACTAATAATTCGATTTGTGGATCACCAAAATTAAATTGTTTTAACTGGTCTAAGGTGAGTTGATCTTGCCAAAATTGAATATAAGAATTGCCTAATTGTCCCGTTTCAAAATTAGCATGGGTGGCTAAATGAATAATGCCAAATTGACCCGATTGATGGGCTTGTTTTAACCGATTAAGGGTAAACTTTTCGTTGAGAAACGAATCCCCTTGCCAAACACGTTCAGAAATCACCAATAATTCTAAAGGAACCGCCGGTAACGGATTTTGTTGGTTAAATTCCGATGCACCCATTGCTAACACACGCTGCTGAGTCATATCTTGATAGCGAGTATCACTCAACGCTAAACTCGGCATCATCCCCATGTTGTACTGTTCAATCAAAAACTGTTGACCATCATACAGTGCAGCCATCGGGACCGAACGCAACCCTTGGTCTACAATAAATACCAGAGTGTCAATCTCACTGGTGTTTAAGGGTTCTTGGAGCGGTTCGATAAACCATTGATACAGTTGTTGCGCCGGTTGACGATAAGCACTGGGACGACGGGGGTTAGTAATGGTACTTTGAAAGTCAGCAACGGTGGCCAGAACTTGTTCACGGGTTACCCCTGTAAGAGAACGACGAATAATCTTCCCCGATGCTGTCACTAACATCAATTCGAGTTGGTCTTCTGGGGAGGGTTGATTAACTTTTTCTTGGGGTTGTTTCTGTTGAGGAGAAGAGGTAAACGTCCATTGGGTTTGAGTTTGAGACTGTTGGGTTAAACGAGATTGAGGTCTGAAAAAGATATAAATTAAACCAGGTTTTAGCTTTGTTAGATTTTGGGCGTTTTGCAAGATAGTCTGAGTTTCTTCCAAGTTTAAAGAAGATGCGGGTTCGATCCCTAAATAATTGACAAAATCTGTGCTAAAACTTAGCTCAACGTTGCTCAACGTCGCTTCATCGCTGCTTAGGTTGCTACTTAAACCAGTGTTATTGGACGGTTGGGGAAACTCTGACGCATCGGAATAAACGTTGTTTAAGTTAACAACTATTTCTAACCCAGAATTGATCATCATTGATGAGGGTGGTGTCACCGAAGGGGGTGGAGTGATAGGAGGTGGTGTAATAGGGGGAGCAGGGGGAGTAGGGGGAGTAGGGGGAGTAGGGGGAGCAGGGGGAGCAGGGGGAGCAGGGGGAGTAGGGGGAGTAGGGGGAGTAGGGGGAGCAGGGGGAGGTTCGGGAGATTTAACTGTAATTTCAACATCATTGATCATAATGGTTGCATCGCCCTCAACCCCTCTGGTGTTGAGCATTTCTTGAGTAAATTGGTTAACTTGATTAGGATCAAACGTGATCCCATCAATGATCACTGTTCCTTCCACATCTCCATTGGTGGCTAAGGTTTCAATATTGATAGTTCCTCCCCTACCATTGGTGGATGAAGTGTTAATGGTTTCGACAGTGATAAGAGGAACGTTACCGTTAGAAGTTCCTTGGGAGTTGAGGGTGACAGACCCACCCCCAGAAGGAAAGGAGGTGTCAATGCTACCTAAGCGAATCTGACAACTGTTCATTAGTCGACAACCGGTTCCGATACGTTCAATGGTTAAGTCTCTTCCTGGGGCAATAATGGTGTCATCGGGACTCATTCTAAAGCTTCCCACCGCCACTCCATCGCTATTGGCCAGAAACATAATGCTTCCTGAACCGGGTTGAAAGGTTAGTGCATTGTCTAATAAGTTTTCAATGGTGATATTGTTCCTTGCTTCAAGGATGACGTTGGTGTCTCCCGATAACCCTTCTAATTCTGACTCGTAAATGATTGTTTCACGAGGGTTATCATTACCTAATATCTGTCCGATTTCACCGTTATTCCCTGCAAAGGTATCGTTTCCATCGGTTCCACTATCTTCAGAACCATTTCTAATAATAATATTTTCAGGATCTAACAATAGCGTACCAAACTCCCCATTAAACGCGCTGGTGTTGACGGTTCCCCGAAAAATCAACTCTTGTTTCCCTGAAACTTCCACTAACCCGCCGTTTCCGGAAGAAATACCCCCTTGACTGCTAATATCGCCGTAAAATCCTGTCACTTGTTCCGACCAAACAGTGATTTGACCCCCATTCCCTTCCTTCATCCCATCGCTGCGAAGGGTTGAACCAGAATCAATTAGGGTCCGTTGTGCGGTGGGAATGGTTTCTATTCCTCGATAGTCTCCTCCAATTCGTATGTTACCGCCACCGGTGGGGCCTGAGGCATCAATGTTCGCATCTATGGTCCCAATGCGATCGCCGATTAGGGTTATATTTCCCCCCACTTGAGAAGGGGAAACGGTGTTTACGTTTCCAGAAGTAATTAGGGTTCCTGATGGGATAGGAAGGTTAATATTTTCCTGGGTTAATTGAATGGTTTCGTTATGGTTGGTTGTAATATTTAAGTCTAAGGTTTGATTACCTTCTGTTAGTAATGTGGGTAAATCTTGAGGTTGAATCGTTAATAAGTCGGGGTTGGTTTTTCTGGGATCAATAATTTCTAAACTGATCAAACTTCCGGGTTGAGAAATTCTAATCCGATTGGTTCCGGGAATGGCTGCAATGGTAATATTTCCCTCAGGTGCGTTTAGGGTTCCGGTATTAATAATGGTGTCCCCGATGAGGGTTAAATCGTGACCTTCCGCAACGGATAAATGACCTGTGTTAATAATACTACCAGACTGGGCTAAATCAAAGGCAAATTGTGAGGGGTTTCCTGTTAATAAATGATAGTTATTTTCTCCTAACGCATTCAACCAATTATTATGATTAAATCCGATTCCTGTGGCGGTAGTAGCGGTAAAATCGCCGGGTAAATTAAGCTGCACATTGGGACCAAAAATAATCCCCGTCGGATTCATTAAAAATAGATTAGGGTTACCCCCTGTTATTTTAATTAATCCATTAATAATTGAGGGATCACCGCCAACCACACGGGTTAAAATATTACGAATTTGAGGATTGGCTAAAAAGTTAGCAATTTGCTCACGATTGAGTCCAAATTTTTCTAAACTATGGAACAGATTAGTCCCGTCTCCTGATAAGGTTCCTCCTTCAATATTGAATTGATTTCCATCTTGATTAACAATGGTTCCTGTCCCATCATTAGCGGGGGTAATTGATTGTCCAAAAGTGGGCTTTACTTTGGTTAAAAATATGATTATTAAGAATAAATACTTGGTTGATTTTGTTAACTTCATTTCTATTTCACTCCTAACATAACAGTCTAAAATTAGATAATAAATTATGGAGAATAATTAATTTGAAAATAGAATCCTTCTTCTTGAAGATTATTACTAAAATGGGGTAAAGAAATTAAAGGAATCCCATAATCTAACCGTAGGGTTAATCCTTCAATGGTAGCAGCATTATTCCAAATCAATCCTAACCCTGTACCCATGAGAAATTTTTTATTAGGGGAATTATTATTTTCATTAGTAAACCAAACCGATCCCATATCTAAAAAAGGTGCAATTTCAAGGGTTGATTGGTTACCATTATTTCTCATAACTGTAATTCTATCTTCTACTGATAGTCTAAACCCATTGTCTCCAAACCTCACATTTTGTCGATACCCTCTGATTGATTGTCCTCCTCCTATAATAAACCATTGATCCGGTAATAAAGAATCGGGGGTTAATTGTAATTCTCCTCGAATAATCATTAAATGATTGTCATCCCACCGTTGTATTCTTTGTCCTTGAAATAACCAACTAAAAAAGCGACTATCAGGAATTGAATCTGGGCGAACGGTTGCATCAAATACGTCAATTCCCCAATTAAATTGAGAGCGAAAAAACCAAAATCCTTGTGCATCTCGACTCAAATAATCTTGTCCAAATTGTAAAATAGTGGAGCGATTTCTGGCGTTTTCAATGGGTGCAACTTCTCCATTAATTAAGGTTTGTCCATTTTGATAACGAAACCCCACTAATAAAGCAAATTCATCGGATAAATCTCGCCATAAGGGTTGACGAAAATTCATTTCATAAATTTGTTTATTTCCTGTAATATTAAAGTCATCTAAGGGATCTTGGGTAATCCTTGTCCAAGTAGGAATCACTCGAATTTGTAAGGTTCCTTCTTGTGTATTTAAAGGGAGTTGATAAATGGCATCTAGGGTGTTTCCTCCATCGGTAGTTGAACGATAATAAGACAGAGAAAGATTGTCCCCCCTTCCCGTTAAATTCTTATTTTGCAGGAAAGTCCCCGTACGATCTGAACCCACACTAGGGGGAGATAAATTATCAATTCCTAGACCAAATTTCCACTGATCACTTTCTTTGACTGTTGCTACTATAATACTTAATCCGGTTTTTCCTGATGGTTGAAGTGTCGCGTCAACTGTTTCAAAAAGGGGGTTAAAAGATAAGAGTTTTAATTGTTTTTCTAATGCGGTAATATTGAGAGGAGAATCAATACCTAAAAGAAGGCGATCGCAAATATAATTTAAGTTTAAATTTTTTCGACCAATTAAATTTACCTCGGCAATATTTCCTTCAATAATTACAATTTCAGCTTCATTATTTTCTGGGATACTAGGTAAAGGATTAATAATTGCTTTTGAAGTAATATAACCTTGAGTCAGATAATAGTTAGTGATGATATCAGCTAAGGTTTTATAAATTTGATTAAATGTTTCTAAGTTTAAGTTGTTTTCTTGATAAGTTTTTTCTACATTATTGATTTTAGGAATTTCTAAAATTTCTTGTGTTGTTAAAGCAGTATTATTGACTAGATTTATATTAATAATTTGATGTTCAACTTTCAAAGAAAATAAATAGTTTTTAGAAGAAAAAATAGTTTTATTTTTGCTATTTAAAGGACAATTTTCTACTGTGTTTATTTCTTGATCACTGATTTCACTTACAGAATTACTATTATGATTTTGATTGATAGATTGACTCAGATTTAAAGGATTAGCAAATGCTTCAATCTCTAGGGTGGCAAAAAGTAACCATAAACCTAGAGAAATTCTTTTCCAAACTGTCATAAGCAATGAAGCATTATTGATCATAGATTTTTGATCAAATTAAGGTACATCTTCAACGTTTGTTCTGACAAATATAACAAAGTTCTTACTCTTTTACTATACTAAACTATTATCTTAAAAAATAACTTATTTTAATATAAACTTTTAAAATGATAAAGGAATGGGTCTTTGAATACCATATCCTTGAGCATAATCAACCCCTATTTCTTCTAAAATTTTCAATATTTTTTGATCTTCAACGCATTCTGCAATGGTTTCCATCCTCATAACATGACCAATACGATGAAAACAATCAACTAAACCATAGTTAACTGAATTTTTTTCTAAATTCTTAACAAAACTTCCATCAATTTTTAAATAATCAACAGGTAAATTTTTTAGATAGGATAAAGAACTCATTCCACTACCAAAATCATCAAGAGCAAAATAACAACCTAATTGTTTGATCGCTTCAATTAATTGAACTGCTTGAGTCAGATTAGTAATAGCAGTCGTTTCTGTGATTTCAAAACAAATATGTTTGGGATTAACTTTATAGTAAGATAATTGTTCTTCTATAAAATCACAGAGTTGATCATTTTTTAAACTAATAGCGGATAAATTAATAGTGTATAGATTTTGGGATTCTGTTTGCTCAAATTCACTATAAAGTTTCAGAAAGTTGCGAATAACCCATTGATCAATTTCTGCCATTAAATTATAACGCTCAGCTGCTGGAATAAACACCAATGGGGAGATTAAATTCCCTGATTCATCTAATAATCTTAATAACACCTCATGATGTGTTTTTTGAGGGGATTGGATAGAAATAATTTTTTGAGAATAAAGACGAAAACGGTTATCCGTCAGTGCGTTATTTAATCGAACAATCCATTGACTTTGACCAATTTGTTGAATGACTTCACTATCACTTGCTTGATAAACATAAACACAGTTTCTTCCTCTTTCTTTTGCTGCGTAACAAGCAGCATCTGCTGCATTTAAGACAGAAGTTATGGTTTGATGTTCCTGATTAATAGCCACCATTCCAATACTAACACCAATAGAAAAAACTTGGTGGTCCCAACTAAAGCGAAAATCCTTAATTAATTGTCTCAAATTATTAGCAATGGTTTCCGCTTTTTCTAGAGAACATCCTTTAAGTAATAACGCAAATTCGTCTCCCCCTAATCGTGCTAAAATATCGCTACTGCGAATTCTAGCTTGTAATAAACGAGTAATTTGTTTTAACAATTCATCCCCTGCAATATGACCACAAGTATCATTAATGATTTTGAATTGATCTAAATCTAAATAACATAAAATATGTTCAATATTTTCAATTTGGTAAGCTTCCAAAGCTAAATTTAATTGTTTTTCTAATTCTCTACGATTCATTAA
This sequence comes from Crocosphaera sp., assembly GCA_030065205.1. GTDB lineage: Bacteria > Cyanobacteriota > Cyanobacteriia > Cyanobacteriales > Microcystaceae > Crocosphaera. The sequence goes on along the minus strand of JASJDN010000013.1, from coordinate 17,760 downwards.
TCCTGTTAAAGCATCATGACTCGCTTCCCAAGATAGTTGATGAGCTAATTGTGAGGCTTTAGTGATATCACGAAAAATTAAAACCGCCCCTAAAATTTGATGGGTTTCACTACGAATTGGGCTAATAACTATATCGATTTCATACTGCTCTCCATTTTTACTCTGCAAAATACCTGACAGTCTTTCCCGTTGATTTTGATGACTTCTAAGTAAGGTATAAATGGGATTTATAAGAGAAATTCCTGCTTTATCGATAAGATTAAAAATCCTAGAAATAGGCTGATTTGTAGCTTCTTGAGCCGTCCATCCTGTCAATTGTTGAGCAATTGGATTAAATTCTTGAATCATACCTTGTGCATTAGTTGTAATCACAGCTTCCCCAAGGGAATTGAGGGTTACTTTAGCTAATTCTTTCTCTTCAAATAGTTCACGTTCTACTAATTTTCTCTCAGTAATATTTTCAATGGTTCCTAAAACTCCTACAATATTACCATCACCATCTTTAATCGGTATTTTATTGGTACTGTACCAAACTTCTTGTCCTTCTGGATTACGTTTTTTTTCGACAAAATTTAATTCAGGGTTACCTGTATTGATCACTCGCAGATCCTGTTCTCGATAATAACTAAGATGATTTTTAGGGGGATCTAAATGTTTATTATTAGGGTGATGATAAATATCATAATCGGTTTTACCGATTACTTGTTCTGGTTCTATAATTCCAGAAGCTTTTGCCCATAAGCGATTACATCCAAGAAAAACAGAATTTGTATCTTTCCAAAAGATTAATTGAGGAATATTATCTAACACTAATTGCAAAAAAGCCTTTTTTTCTTTTAATTCTTGTTCAATTTGATGGCGAATTGTAATATCACACCAAGACACCATTAGCAAATTTTCATCCCATTGTAGAGGTTGAAAAAAGACGCTAGTATAGAGGTAATTATTATCTTTTTTATTTAGTCTAAGTTCATAATTTCCTATTAAATTTTGTGTGTTTAATTGATTTCTCAATAACTGTTGCTGAGAACTTTCATCACATAAATCAAGAAGGGATAGCCCTAATAAGGTGTCTAAAGAAAATCCTAAAATAGAAAGGGCTTTAGGGTTAGCATAGTTAATGTTTGCACTAGCAGGATGGATTAAAAGAATTGGGACAGGAATTGTCTGACAAAATTCCTGAAATTGTATAAATTTATCAGAATTCTCTAAAATTGAAGGCGGTTCAAGTAAAGAAATTAATTCTTCTAAAACAGCTGATTCTTCCTGTCCTGATGATTGGCAATATTGATGTAACTTTTGCCAAGTTTCTTGATTAATATTAATGTTGACAAGATTTTCACTCATAACTAAATCTAAAAAATAACCAATAGTTTTTCAAGTAAGAGAATCAACAGTTACTTTAAAATCATTCTAGAGCAGGTGTTAATCAATCATAACTCCTATCATTTAACTCTCCTACTTACACAGTCTAAAAGATTATGTTATGGCTGACATTCCAAATAGTAATTCTGTATAAAAACGATAAATATTTATTGTACGATAGCTCAATGATTTAACTCCGTCATAATTTACTATGTTATAACTTATTATGGCTGTCTTGTCACTCTGTAGCTTCATCGATAAAATCCCTAACTGAACAACAAACTATTATGGGTTTAAGTAAAAACAGGTATTATTCATGACTACTATAGTAAGGGTAATTACTGAATCAATATTAACAGAGATAAATTGAATCCTCTCTTATTAAGAAGAAAAACTGTAGATAAAATGAGTATACTTAAAAATCATCCGTGATTCTACTAGAGATAACGATAAAATAGTTCCATAAATCATCACACCCTTGATTCTATGATAAAAGAAAATTCCCCTATCTTAACCTGTATTACCGATATTTATGAACGCTATCACCATATAAATGAGGGAAATGTCGCTACTTATATCCCAGAACTCGCTAAAGCTAATCCTAATCTCTTTGGAATTTGTATTACGACCCCAGATGGACAAATTTATCAAGTGGGTGAGTCCGAACATTCTTTTACCATTCAGTCCATTTCCAAACCCTTTGTCTATGGGTTAGCCTTAGCTGATCATGGAGTTGATAAAATCATGAGTAAAGTGGGAGTTGAACCCACAGGAGAAGCGTTTAATTCCATTGTTTTTGATGAGGAAAATAATCGTCCTTATAATCCGATGGTCAATGCAGGGGCGATCGCAACCACTGCATTAATAAAAGGTAAAGGATATGAACAAAGATTTAACCGTATTTTAACCATGTTTGAACGGTTTGCTGGCCGTTCTTTAAGCGTCGATGAATCAGTATTTGAGTCGGAGAAGTCAACAGGCCATCGAAACCGCGCCATCGCCTATTTAGAGTTAAATGCGGGGATGTTAGAAGGTAACCTAGATGAACATTTAGACCTCTATTTTCGCCAATGTTCTATTTTAGTCACAGCCAAAGATTTAGCGGTGATGGCCGCCACTTTGGCCAATAATGGGATCAACCCCATCACCCAACAACAAGCGGTTGACCCCAAAGAAGTCCGCGCTATTCTCAGTGTGATGGCCAGTTGTGGAATGTACGATTTTTCGGGAGAATGGCTATATCGCATTGGTTTACCGGCTAAAAGTGGGGTAGGAGGGGGTATTATCGCCGTTTTGCCAGGTCAGTTTGGTATTGGGACGTTTTCCCCTCCTTTAGACGCAAGGGGTAATAGTGTCCGAGGGATTAAAGTGTGTGAAGAGTTGTCCCAACGGTTTAAGTTTCATTTATTTGATAGTCATCCCGTTTCCCAAACCTGTGTTAGTCGTAGTTATACCGGGGCCATGGTGTCTTCAAAACGACAAAGACGGATATTTCAAAGAGATTTTTTAGATAAAGAAGGGGATAAAATTTTAGTTTATGAACTGAAAGGGGATCTCTATTTTGCAACGTTAGAAAAGTTAACCCGTCAGTTACAAAGTAACCAAAAACAAGCACAATTTATTATTTTAGATGGTCGTCGAGTGGGTAATGTTAATAGTAGTGCTATTACCTTACTTTCTGAAATTAAACAATGGGGTTTAAGTCAAGAAATTATTTTGATTTTGACAGGGTTTGAGCAAAAAACTCAGAACCGTTTACAAGATAATGGTTGGACTGATGAGATGTTTATGGAGAATATAGATGCGGCCTTGGAATGGTGCGAAAATTCTTTATTATCTAGAGCTAATTATGACGATAAAATTCTTAAAGATCAACTCGCTTTAGAAGAAATGGACATATTTAAGGCATTTACTCAAGAAGAAATGACAGTGATCGCTCCTTTATTTACAGAATTTTCTTATCAACCCAATGACTTTATTATCCGTGAAGGAGAACAAGCAGATCGTTTATTTTTATTGGCTAAAGGAAGAGCAACGGTTTCTTTAAAACTTTCTCAAAATGAGCAAAGAAAACGCTTAACTTCTTATATTCCTGGTATTGCTTTTGGAGAACTCGCTCTATTTGATCTCAATTTGAGTCAAAGAACCGCCGATATTATAGCGGATACGGAGGTTATTTGTTATGTTTTAAAATTTGATAATTTAAAAACATTACTTACTAAACATCCAGAGGTTTATATTAAGTTAATGCAAACTTTTGGTACAACTTTAGTTAATACTATTAAACGAGCAACTTTAGAAATTCGCAGTTTATCTGTTTAATGAATACAGGGTCAATTCATCTTAACTTAGGTTTAAGAGACTGTTTATAAATAGAACCGTAAGATGGTAAGGTGGGCAAGTCGAAGACTTATCTAAACTAACTTCATCCTTGAAAACCTTGCCCACCCTACAAAACTACAAAACTCCTTATTATTATTTCTTTAGGAACAGTCTCTAATTCTCACAACCAAAACCTAATTGCTATATATTTTTTTACTACAAAATTGATTGCCATTGGAGAAACGAACTTATCTCTATGGTCTTTCTCTAATATTGCTTTTTGGATTATTATTGCCTTTTGGGGAGCAAAAAAGTCTATTTTCTTTAAATTAAACTGAATGATTCAAATATTTAATTTTTGTAAAAAATATTGATTTTTATCAGAAAATGTGCTTACCTTATAAGTGAGAATAAAATCATCATTACAGGGTACTATAAAATAAGTTAAACCAATGACAAAAAAATCAACCATCAACCTTTCAAAAAAAGTTAGTTTACTACTTTCTCTGATGGTTTTAGGGGTTGTTTCTCCCTTATTACCTGTTCTTTCTTCTCCCTTATTCAATTCCTCTGTTATTAGCTTAAATTTCCCCGATACGGGTAATAGAGGCGCACCTAAAAAAAGTGCAGGGGGAGGAACCCGTAGTGATGATCAAACTTGTTTAACCAATGAAGACAATGAACCCCCATTAGTTGCGTTGATGCCTAACCGAGAAAACAAAGCAAAAACAGCAATAAATACCCCCACGTTTTATGGATATATTCCCACCACAACCGCCACTCAAGGGGAATTTGTTCTAGTAGATGAAAATAACGAAGAAGTTTATTATACGCGCTTTGCTTTACCTGAAACCCCAGGAATTATGAAACTAGAAATTCCTGACACTGTTAACTTACAACCCGGAAATTATAGTTGGTCATTAATGGTTATTTGTGATTCTCGTTATCGTAACCGAGATAAATATGTCGAGGGTTCTCTCGAATATGTTGCTTCAACTCAATTGTTAGAAAATCAAATCAAAGATAAACCTTCCTTAGAAAAAGCCCAAGTTTATGCTAATGCGAGTCTCTGGTTTGAAACCTTGGATACCGTAGCTAAAATAAAAGAAGGAAATCCTCAAGAATGGCAAGAACTTTTAACTTCAGTGGGGTTAGAAATGTTAACAGAAGTCCCCATGATTGATTGTTGTCAAACAGATAATTAAGGACACAACATAAATTGTTAGTAACTTCTTAACAGCGAACAGATACTTCGATTTCTTTTATCCATTTCTAACCAATGGTACTAAGTGCATCATATAATCTCGCTTTCCAACTGGTACACCAGCCATGCGAAGAATGTCGTAAGCTGTAACCAAATGGAAGTAAAAGTTTGGAATGAGAAATTCATTTACATAGGCACTACCAGATAACTCAAGATAGAGATTCTCCCCTAAATCAATGCGTGTGATCTCAGCTAGTTTTTCATCTTCAATGTTAATGGTTAAAAGCTGTTTATTAGTGTTTGCTATGTATTCGTATGCTTGTGCGACAGATGTAACTTCTGGGTTCAAATTATTTGCCGATTTGTTATCACACCAAAGAGTGAAATTATGTGGTTGATTGCAGGTGAAAGCAACCTGTGTACCAAAGGGAAACATATCAATGGCAATCCGTTTTTCAAGGAATGACTCGTCATCATCACCAAAATGAGTTTGAGCTAACTTTAACAGATGCTCAAGGGTGTCTAAACGGCTTTGGAAGAGGGTTCGGATTGAATCTATATTTGTATTTTGCATTTGGTATTCCCGGCTGAAGAAAGGCAGGAGGCAGGAGGCAGAAGTTTTATCTAGATCGATACCAGCTATCTTAGGAGAAATTTAACAGATTTTTTCGCAGTCTTGCTGATAAAGTAATGATTTTTTAACTAAAATAAGCTAACAATCATCACATCAATGTCAATATGTGGGAAGGATTAAAACATTTTTTCTGGCAAAGTCGTGGGGTTTGGATTACCACCCCAACCGTCGCGGGATTAGTTATTTTATTAAGGTTAGGAGGGTTACTCCAAGGATGGGAATGGGACTTATTTGATTTTTACATGAAATCTCGTCCTCCCGAAGCAAAAGATGATCGCATTGCCATTGTTGGTATTAATGAAAATGACTTACACCGGCGCAATGAATCGATTATTAGCGACGAAGTGTTAGCAGAATTATTAAACAAATTAAAAGACCAAAACCCTCGCGCCATCGGTTTAGATATTTATCGAGATTTACCGGTACCGCCGGGGAATGAAGCGTTAATGCAAGTATTCGAGACAACCCCCAATCTTGTCGGTATCCAAAAAGTGGCCGGGGAAGTGGGATGGGAAACCGTTGCACCGCCCCCCATTTTAAAAGAAAAAGGTCAAGTGGGGGCTAACGACTTAATTTTTGATGGGGATAACCGCGTCAGACGGGGGTTAATTTCTTTGGATACGGAAGAGGGAGAGACAGTTTATAGTTTTAGTCTCCATTTGGCCCTACATTATCTCGCGAAAGAAGATATTGGCCCAGAAATGATAGAAGGAAGCGATCAATGGAAGCTAGGAAAAACGGTGTTTTCTCCCCTCAACGCCAACGATGGGGGTTATGTTCGCACCGATGCCGGAGGGTATCAACTGTTGATTAACTATCGGGGAGGGGATGGGACGTTTGAAACCGTATCGATGACCGATATTCTTGAAGATAAGGTTGCCTCGAACTGGGCCAGCGATCGCATTATTATTATTGGGAAAGTAGGAGAAAGTTTCAAGGATCTCTTTTTTACCCCCTATAGTAGTGGTTTAATCGGGTTACCGGCACCGGTAGCGGGGGCCGAAATTCATGCTAATTTAGTGAGTCAGATCATTAGTGGGTCCCTAGTAGACCGTCCCTTATTTAAAACCTGGCCAGACCCCTTAGAGTGGCTGTGGATCGTCTTTTGGGCAGGAACGGGTTCCACCCTAACCTGGACGTTTCGCTACCAGCAAGGGGCAAAAAACGCCCCCTGGAGGCGATGGATCATGATTATCGGGGCGGGGGTTATGTTGATGGGTAGTACCTATTTTGCCTTTCTGCGCGGGTGGTGGCTGCCGGTGGTTCCTGCTTTTTTGGCCTTTACGGGGTCAACCATCGCTATTACCGCTTATATTGCCCGTACGGCGGCGGATATTCGGAAAACCTTTGGGCGTTATTTAACGGATCAAGTGGTGGCTAATTTGTTAGAAAATCCCTCGGGGTTATCGTTAGGAGGAGAACGAAGAAAAATTACGATTTTAACCTCAGATTTGCGAGGATTTACAGCAACTTCGGAACGGTTACCCCCTGAAGAAGTAGTGAAAATTCTTAACTTTTATTTAGGGAAAATGGCTGATGTGATTACCCATTATCAAGGAACCATTGATGAGTTTATGGGGGATGGGATTTTAGTATTATTTGGTGCGCCCACTTCTCAAAAAAATGATCCCGAAAGAGCGATCGCTTGTGCGGTTGCTATGCAGTTAGCCATGAAATCTGTTAACGAACAGATGAAAGAATGGGAATTACCTAAACTAGACATGGGAATTGGTATTAATACAGGGGAAGTGGTTGTCGGGAATATAGGATCAGAAAAACGGACAAAATATGGGGTGGTAGGGTCTCAAGTTAATTTAACCTATCGGGTCGAATCTTATACTTTAGGGGGACAAATTTTAATTTCTGAATCCACCTTAAATGAAGTGGGATCAATGGTTGTGATTGAATCCGAAAAACAAGTTACCCCCAAAGGAGTCAAAGAACCAATTTCGATTTATGAAGTGGGAGGAATTAAGGGGAAACATAACTTATTTTTGCCCAAAGAAGAAGAAACCTTTGTTAAATTACCTCAACCTTTATCCCTTGAGTATAGTGTTTTAGATGGGAAAAATATTGCTGATACTAAATATAATGGTAAGTTAGTCGCCTTATCAGAAAATGGAGCAATTATGAATTATAATCACAATGATCCTCAAGGGTTTATTGCGGGAATGACTAACATTAAGTGCAACTTATTCAATACAGAAAACGATCAAGTAATGAGTGATGACATTTATGCTAAAGTTTTAGAGAAGTCTAATACAAATGGAGGGGTTTATCTTCGCTTTACAGCAAAACCTCCTATGATTGCTAAACAATTAGAGCAACTTTATCAAAGTCTTGTCTGACAGTTTAGTAATAATTGGTAATATTATCTTTTAACTTGTTTTATATAATCCGATGGCTAAATTACTTTTTTTAGGTTCAGGTTCAGCATTTACTGTCGGGGATGATAACTTTCATTCCAACATATTTCTCATCAGCGAAACAGGGAAAAAATTATTAATTGATTGCGGTTCAGATGTTCGCTTTTCTCTGTATAAAGAAGGGTTTTCCCATCGAGATATTACGGATATATATATTAGTCACCTACATTCTGATCACGCTGGAGGGTTAGAATATGTAGGATTAAAGACTAAATTTGATCCTCAATGTGATAAGCCAAATCTTTATTTAAGTTATGATATTGCTGCTGAGATTTGGGATCATACCCTATCGGGAGGAATGGGATCAATTGAAGGAAATATTACCAGTTTAGATAGTTTTTTTAATGTGTATTCGATTGATAATAATCGATCTTTTGTCTGGGAACAAATTAACTTTGAGTTAGTGAAAACGATCCATATTAATAATGGGACTTATTTGATGCCAACCTATGGATTATTTTTTAAAGTTAATGGGAGCAAAATTTTCATTACAAGTGATACCCAATTATGTTATGAACAACTAGAGAACTACTATCAAGACGCAGATGTTATATTTCACGATTGCGAAACATCAAAATATCATACTCCTGTCCATTCACACTACGAAGAATTAGTTAAGTTACCCGATAAAATTAAAGGGAGAATGTGGTTATATGGTTATCAACCTGGAGAACTTCCTGACGCAAAAAAAGGCGGTTTTTTAGGCTTTGTTAAGAGAGGAGATACGTTTTTAATTCAAAATAATTCTATCACTCGAAAACAGCTAAATCAACTTTGATGAAGACTATTCTAGACGCTATTTACTTCTTCTTAGATTATCCAGTGATTAGTCTAGGAAAACAGCCCATTTCCCTTAATACCGTTCTGCAAATTATTCTTAGTTTTATTATTACTATTATACTAGCTAGAGCGATTACACTGTTATGTAAAAATTGGTTATTCAAAAAATTAGGAATCGAATCAGGTCATAGAGAAGCATTTTCTACCCTTATTTTCTATTTTATTATTACCTTTGGTATTATTATTAGTTTGCAAGCAACCGGACTAAATTTACAATCTTTAGCTGTCGTTGCTGGTGGTTTAGGGATTGGGGTTGGTTTTGGATTACAAAGTATTATCAAAGACTTTATTAGTGGGTTGATTTTATTATTAGGAAGATCAATTAAAGTTGATGATTTTATTCAATTTGGTAGTCGTCAAGAATTTTCAAATTTACAAGGAACAGTACAAAAAATATCCTTACTTTTCACTGTAATGAAAACAAAAGATGCAGCTTCCGTAATTATTCCTAATAGCTATTTAGTCACTTCTCCTGTTATTAACTGGAATTATGAAAAAACTGAGCATAGAGTCAAAATTAGTTTAAAAGTTGGCAAAAATATCGATTTTCTATTGTTTACAGAAATTGTTTTAGATACCACTCATCAGGAATCATCTGTTAAAACAAATCCATCACCAAAATTAATTTTTCAAGGAATTCATGATTACTATTGTGAGTTTACTTTGCAAGTGTGGATTAACGAGATGAAAGATGAAGACTTTACCATTAATAGATTAAATTATGCCCTTGAATATTATTTAAGAAAAAATGGCATTAACCTAATTTTTCCTACCCAACATCTTGCGTTTACTGAGCCTAATTTTGATTTACCTATTTCACTGAATAAGAATAATAATATCTCAACGAATCCCCAAAGTAAAATAGTTGATTCTCATTATATTTCCCTTCGAGATATTCTTGGTAAAAGTCCTTATTTTGCCCATTTAACAACCCTTGAACTTCGGGAATTAATCGAAATAGGATATAGACAGAAATTAGATAAAGATGTCATATTATTTAATGAAGGAGACGCAGGAGATTCCTTTTATATTATCTTATCAGGAGCAGTAGAAATTTTTGTCCCCAAAATCAATAAACATTTAGCCACTTTAAAAGCAGGGGATATGTTCGGAGAACTGGCCTTAATCTTAGGAATTCCTAGAACCGCATCCGTTAAAACAGTGGAAAAAACTAGACTATTTGTTCTTGATAAATCTGGTTTTCAAACCATATTACAACAACAATCGAATATAGCAGAAGTGATTTTTGAAGAATTAAGTCAACACCAAGAAGAATTGGCTCAACGTCAAAAACAACTGAGAGAAATGGGATTAATTAGTGAAGAAGAAGATGATGTTAACTTAGTTAATTGGATGAAAAAGAGAGTTTCTAAGCTCTTTTCAATTGGTTAAATATTAACACACTTAATTAACTTAATAAAGGTTCAGAATTATGATGACGATATCGTATTTTATTATTTTATCAATTAAAAATTATTGTAAAGAATTATTACTATTCACCCACTAGATTAGTCAATAGAGTCTCGATTTTAGATATACTAGGAGGTGAAGAAAAACAAACAACTTCAAAACGTTGGAGCATTGGGAGAAAATGAGTCTAGTCAAGCTACATAGTGCGGACAAAGACACATTGATTGAAGTGAAAGTTCACGATGAAATTAGAGTGTATCTTCCCGAAAATCCCACTACTGGCTTTGAATGGATACTAGAGAACAATGACACGGATATTCTATCACTTCAAAAAGTAGAATACGAGATACCTAAAAACTCCTTTGTAGGAAGTGGAGGACAAAAAGTTTTTTACTTTCAAGGAGAAAATAAGGGTATGGTTCAACCCCAATTCAAACTTTGTCGTCCCTGGCTAGGAGGGGAATCGGCCGAGGACTATTATTCCGTTATCATTAAGGTTGGCAACTAACTGTACTGAGTGTAAGTGGTAGCCCAAAATTTGTTTGACTCTCCCTTTGCAACTGATAGTAAGTTAAGGAGACTATCATGATTGAAGGATTTGAAAACAGAGGAATGGGGTGGTTGCGTGATTACCCTAGCATTTCGGATTATACGATTGAGCGAGATCGCGTTTCTGCGAAATTACAGGCTCAGGGACAAAAAGACTCTATCAAAACCATGTTGAATAAGATTGGGGTTTTGGGACAGCCACCGACTTCATCTTACGTTGTGGATCTCAGATATTGGTGTTCCCCGATCGAAAATCAAGGCAGTCTTGGTTCTTGTACCGCTCATGCAGGGATAGGATTAGTGGAATATTTTGAACGGAGAGCTTTTAATAAACATATCGATGCCTCTCGACTCTTCCTGTACAAAGCAACGCGGAATTTAATGCACTGCACAGGGGATACAGGTGCTTTTTGCCGAGACACCATGTCTGCCATGACCTTATTTGGAGTTCCGCCGGAAGAGTATCTACCCTACAACATCTCCCAATTTGACCAGGAGCCTAGTGCCTTTTGTTACAGTTTTGCTCAAAATTATCAGGCCATCAGCTATTATCGTCTCGATCCTCCTGGAACTTCACCAGCAAATCTCTTATATCTGATTAAACAGTTCATCGCCTATGGTTTGCCTTCTATGTTTGGATTTATCGTCTGTAGTTCTATTAACCAGGCTGAAAGAACCGGACGTATTCCCTTCCCCACCAATGGTGAATGGATAGTCGGCGGTCACGCCGTTGATGCGGTTGGTTATGATGATACCATGCAGATTCAAAACGCCAACGATGGTTCAGTCACCACTGGTGCTTTGTTAATCAGAAACTCTTGGGGACGAGAATGGGGTGAAGCCGGTTATGGATGGCTTCCCTATGATTACGTCTTAGAAGGTTTAGCGGTTGATTTCTGGTCATTACTAGAGAATGAATGGGTAGATACGGGTCAATTTGGATTGCAACAAACCCTTGCACATACCCCTTCTAACCGTGAACTAACTAAAGTCTAGCTATCTAGTCGCCAAAATTAGCCATGCAGTAGAGACGTTACAGGAAACGTCTCTACAGAACTTTGTCTTATTCTTCTTCTGTAATGGTTGTTTCTGTTTCTTCAATCACTGTTCCTTCTGGAAGTTTAGTGGGATCTAACTTCAGAATTAACACCGCCAACGGAGGCAAAGATAAATCCAAGGAATAAGGTTTATTATGGAATGACCAGTCATCAGCCCATTTCCCCCCTAAATTTCCGATATTGCTACCCCCGTATTGTTTAGCATCGCTGTTGAATAATTCAACATAATATCCCGCTTCAGGAACCCCAATACGGTAATGACTATGGGGTTGAGGGGTAAAGTTACAAACCACCACTAACGTATCGTCGGGATCATCGCTGCGACGGAGGAACGATACCACACTATGAGAATTGTCGTTACAATCAATCCACTCAAACCCATGATATTCAAAATCGTGGGTATATAACGCCGGTTCTTGTTTATAAAGGGCGTTCAGATCCGTAAAAAACTGTTTAAGTTGTTGATGGGGTTCATACTGTAATAAATGCCATTCTAAATCACCCCACACATTCCACTCACTCCACTGGCCAAACTCCATACTCATAAACATGGTTTTTTTGCCCGGATGGGTGTACATATAGGTAAATAAAGCCCGAACGTTCGCATATTTTTGCCATTCATCCCCCGGCATTTTACCCAACATATTACTCTTCCCATGCACCACCTCATCATGGGATAACGCCAGCATAAAGTTTTCGTTGTAATAGTACAACATACTAAAGGTAACATTATTTTGATGGTATTGACGGAAATAGGGGTCGATGTTGAAATAATCCAACATATCGTGCATCCAACCCATATCCCACTTGAGATTAAACCCCAAACCACCGATATAAGTAGGCTTAGACACCATCGGCCATTCTGTGGACTCTTCCGCAATAGAGAGAATACCAGGAAAATATTCAAATAATACCGTATTCACCTGACGCAAGAAATCAGCCGCCTCGATATGTTCGGGGCCCCCGTACTCATTGGCGATCCATTCCCCATCTTTGCGTAGATAGTTGCGATACAACATAGAGGCCACCGCATCCACGCGAATACCATCAATATGATACTTATCAAACCAAAACAGAACATTAGCCATTAAAAAGTTTCGCACTTCGTGACGGCCATAATTAAACACTAACGTTCCCCATTCCTTATGTTCCCCAATACGAGGATCAGCGTGTTCATAAAGATGAGTGCCATCAAAATAGGCTAAGCCGTGGGAATCTTTGGGAAAATGACCCGGAACCCAGTCTAAAATTACTCCGATGTCGTTTTCGTGGCATTTATCCACAAAATACATAAAATCTTCTGGACGGCCAAAGCGAGAGGTAGGAGAATAAAATCCAGTGACTTGATACCCCCACGATCCATCAAACGGGTGTTCTGCGATGGGTAAGACTTCGATATGGGTGTAACCCATCTCTTTAACGTAGGGAATCAATTTTTCTGCTAATTCGTAATAACTGAGAAAACGGGCCCCTGGGTTCCATTCTGAAACGATGACCGGATCAGCTTCATCGCCGTTGAGTAAGGGCATTTTTTCAGCCGCAGAAGCGTGTAACCAAGATCCCAGGTGAACTTCATAAACCGACACCGGTTCCTTGAGAGGATCGCTATTGCGTCGCTTTTCTAACCATTCTTCATCATGCCAATCATAAATATGATCAATATCGACCACAATAGAAGCGGTGTTCGGACGAACTTCTCGATAAAAACCATAGGGGTCAGATTTTTCATAGATATGACCCTCATTATTTTTGATTTCGTACTTATAAACGGTTCCTGGTCCAATTTCCGGCACAAACAGTTCCCAGATGGTATTGTTGCGTTTACGCATCTGGTGTTCTCGACCATCCCAGTTGTTAAAATTCCCAATAATAGAAACATTCCGCGCATTGGGGGCCCACACCGCAAAATAAACCCCTTTTACCTTGTTGACTTCTCCCACATGGGCCCCTAATTTTTCATAAATGCGGTGGTGGTTCCCTTCAGAAAATAAGTAAATGTCTTCATCCGTTAGATAAGGGGAACTAAACGCATAGGGATCGTAGATCACCTTTTCGTGTCCCCCTTCTTTAACTTTCAGTTGATAATGATTCAATTCGGGGGCTTCAATGATACATTCAAAAAAGTTAGGATGATGAACCGAAGTCATGGGATCTTCTTTCCGTTCTGTGGGACGAATGACCCATGCTGCTTCTGCTGTCGGTAAATAAGCCCTGACTACCCATTTTTTGGTCTTCTCACCCTCTTCCAGAAGGTGGCAACCTAAAATCTCAAAGGGATCATGATGTAAGTTATAAACAATTTGATTAACTTGATCGGAGGAAATAGTGGTGGTCATGGGACTTGCTATATGAACAAACTGAAGAAAGCGACTTATTATTAATGTCAGACCTCAGTAGTCAGAAGTTTCCTCGGTTTCTGGGAAAATAAGGCTTATATTCACCGAAGGCTAGAGCAAAAAGCCCAAAGCTAGACTTTGACTACTGTATCTGTTTTTGTGCATCTCTTGACAAGAAACACCCTTGAATTATAAACCCCTTGTGATCATACAAGGGGTTAGATTATACCATCAGCGTTTTTTGTCACATAACGTTAGCCTAAAGCTTCCATTTTGATTTAATTTTTTAACTTTCTTTTACCAAGCTTTAGGTTGAAACTGTTCATCATTAAGAATATTGACGGTTTCTCCTGATTGTGTTAAGACGAATAACCCTTGACGATAGGCATATTTATCGGCTCCTTCTTCTATTTCGATTCCTGCTACGGCTCCATATAATTGTTTCTGGTTATATTCAGGAAAAAATTGTCTAAATTCTCTTAAATCTTGGATTAATTCTTTAACATTATCTACCCCTAAACTGCTTTTAACTTCTACCACTAAAACATGATTTTCATTGCTTACTAAAACATCAATTTCTAAGGTTTTATTATCTACTCTTTTTTTGACTCGTTGACTCACTTGATGGACAGGAATACCTCTACTGATAAATAGAGTCTCACAAGCAGGAGCCACCATATTCTCGACAAAACGTCCCCATTTTCCCCCAAGATTACCGATTTGTTTGTTAACTTCTTTAATTTGACGGTCAGTTTCTTGCATTCGACGGTCAGTTTCTTGCATTCGACGGTCAGTTTCTTGCATTCGACGGTCAGTTTCTTGCATTTGACGGTCAGTTTCTTGACGCATTTCTTCGGTTTTCTGGCGCATTTCCTCAGTTTTTTGGCGCATTTGCCTTATTTCTTGGCGACTTTCTAAGGCTTCTTCAGCTTGTTCTTTAAGAAGTCTTTCGGTTTCTTTTTGAGCAGCCGTTAATTCTGCCAATAATCGCCAAACATCATCTGCTGTCGTTGTCATAAGCCCCTTTTGATGATTTTTTACTTATTAATTATATCATTTTAAAATAGGAAAATCTCAACTCAAAATACTTAATTAAAGTTCAAAAAAATGGACTTCTACTACTAAGAAGTATTACCAAGGTTCAAACCCTTGACTATTCACGCCTCACGAATTGTCCTATAATACAGTGTGCAGAGTATCGTTACACCCCAGACAAGGCATAAGCATTCATGACATTTTATCAAAGAGCCAGTGGGATTTTGTTGCACCCAACCTCTTTACCCAGTCGCTTTGGTATTGGTGACTTAGGTGAAGGTCCTTATCGCTTCATTGACTTTTTAGCAGCCAGTGGACAAACGTTATGGCAAGTATTACCCTTAGGCCCCACGGGATTTGGTAATTCCCCTTATTTATCTTATTCTGCTTTTGCAGGGAACCCGTTATTAATTAGTCCTGATATTCTTTATGGAGATGGTTTAGTTACCCAAGCTGAGTTAGACGCTTATCCTGATCTTCCGGATGATAGAGTAGATTATGATTTAGTGGTTGAGCATAAATTACCGCTTCTTAAAAAGGCGAGTAATAACTTTAAGAATGGTAATTTTCACCAACTAAGAAGTGAATTTGAACAATTTTGTTCGCGTCATCACTATTGGTTGGAAGATTATGCTTTATTTATGGCTATTCATGATGATAACCCCAAAAAGGGATGGCATGAATGGGATAGAGATATCGCCACACGGGAACCCCAAGCGTTGGACGCTTATCGGGCAAAATATGCAGACGCGATTTTTTATCATAAGTTTGTCCAGTTCGAGTTTGTCCGTCAATGGAAACGGGTGAAAAAATACGCCAATGAGCGCAATATTAAGATTTTTGGGGATATTCCCATCTATGTAGCTTACGATGGGGCAGATGTATGGTCCCACTCGGATATTTTCTGTGTTGATCCTAACACCTTAGAAGTGAATTTGATGGCTGGTGTTCCGCCAGATTATTTCAGTGCGACGGGTCAATTATGGGGTAATCCTGTTTATAATTGGCCAAAAGTCCAAGAAACTAATTTTGCTTGGTGGATTGAACGGTTTAAAGGGACGTTGGAATATTATGATGTGGTCAGAGTCGACCATTTCCGAGGGTTTGAAGCCTATTGGGCGGTTCCGAAAGGAGAAAAGACTGCCATGAATGGTCAATGGTTAAAAGCCCCAGGAGATGCCCTTTTTGCTCGTCTCAAGGAAGCATTGGGAACGTTACCTATCGTCGCTGAAGATTTGGGGGTTATTACCCCTGAAGTAGAAGCGTTACGGGATAAGTATGAGTTTCCAGGGATGAAGTTACTGCACTTTGCCTTTGACTCGGATCGGGCTAATCCTTTCTTACCTTATAATTACTACAATCGTAATTGTGTGGCTTACACCGGAACCCACGACAATAATACAACCATCGGCTGGTTCGCAGAACGGAATTTTGAAGAACAAGCTAGGGTTACGGACTATTTAGGAGGTATTTCTCCTAAAGGCATACACTGGACGTTAATTGGTTGTGCTATGGGTTCAGTGGCGAATCAAGCGGTGTTCCCTTTACAGGATATTTTAGGGTTAGAAAGTCATTGTCGGATGAATACTCCAGGGTTAGCCAGTGGTAACTGGGAATGGCGGTATCGTCCCGAAATGTTGACCCCAGAGTTAACAGAATATCTACGCTATATGACTGAGTTATATGGTCGTATTGTTCCTTCTTGATGGAAACAAAATGTATTGGATATCCTAGTGCATATCCAATACATTTACTGACATATTTTGCTAAATTCTATCTAGGTGCTTTAGTCCATCCTGCCCGAATTGCTTCTTGTTCGCTACAGAACCATCTTTCACCTTTTTCTGTTGTTATAACAGTTTTTTCGTAATCTTGTTGCCCAGGAACATGATAAAGTTTTTTCCCTGTACTAACTGAAATATTACCTTTAATATTACATCGAGGGTTTGGGGGAATAGTTGATGAACCAGCTAATAGTAAATTATTTTGTGATACGACGATAGATAAACAACTAACCAAACTTACAATTAATAAACTAGAGTTTTTTTTCATGGTATTTGTGTGCGTTGTAAAATGGAGTTATTAAGATTAAAATACCCATTCTTAGGGTAATGATTATCAAAATATTGAAAATCAAGGTTCATCTTGGGAAGAAGTTAAGCAAAGAATTATAGAAAATAATGTATAAAGTTAAGATTTCTGATGAAGCAGAATTAGATTTACAGGAAGCTTATCAATGGTATGAAACACAAATCAATCAATTGGGTTCTGAGTTTATTCGTAAGATAGTGTAAGGTGGGTTAATTATTTAGACTACTTATCAAGGATTTTACAATAAAAAATCTATCTCATCAATATTTGAAAACCTGCTTGTTTGACACTCCCACGCATTCCGCTACGCTTCATACGGGGATTCTTGGTTCACTGACTCAAGTTGTCTTGACAGGTATTGCTACCAACCAAGATAGAGCTTAAATCTCCCCAAGCGTTTAACTCTTCCGAGTAGGTTCCTATATGCCCTATAGTACCTTTTTTAAGTATATTTAAGGCTGCCATTTTGTCTCTATCTTCAACATATCCA